>JALYGX010000148.1 GCA_030776905.1 Cyanobacteriota bacterium
TGCTGCAACTGCTCGACAATTAGGGTGGTTATCGCTCCTACTGAGTCAATATGAGTTTCTGTGGCGGGAATATCTGTTTCGCTATCTAGGTGATGGTCGTAGACTTCAATGGACGTTAAGTGAGGTAAGTCGAACCACTCAGCCGCTTTTCCTAAGCGATCGCGTTTTTGGGTATCCACCACAACCAAGGAGTGAATCTGTTCGGAGTTGACAGAGCGGCGTTCGATTAGCGCATATTCATCCCGATGCAATGCCAAAAAATCCCGAACCGCTGGGTGAGCGCCGCCGGTTAGAACCACTTTCGCTCCTGCCTTCAGGTGCGACAGCCCTACTGCTGCTCCCAGGGCATCAAAGTCAGCTGTTGTATGACACAAAATCAGATCCATTATTTCTACCTGATGGCTTTTAGATCAGGGTAATTGCTGAAAAGAGGGTCAAATTTTGGTAGCGTACTAATCAGGAAGAATTTAATATCAGTCAAATTCGGGCTGACCCGTTTCTATCCAGTCCCCTTCTCGTCTTGGAGAACCAAAAATGTCTATCATATTTCAAATATCGCTCGCGGCTCTGGTTGCCTTGTCATTCGTCATGGTCGTTGGCGTCCCTGTTGCTTACGCGACTCCTCAAAACTGGTCTCAATCAAAAAACTTAATTTTCTTAGGTTCTGGTATCTGGGCGGCTCTTGTTATTCTAGTTGGGGTGTTGAATTTTTTGGTGGTTTAGATTAGAAGGATAGCCTACACCAAGATTCTCAAAATTTAAGGATTTCACGGTACAGCCATGGCAGTTTTCGAGGGGAATTTAATTTCATCTACACCCCTGCGGTTTGCGATCATTATTGGTCGGTTTAACGATCTGATAACGGACAAGCTTTTAGCGGGGTGTCAAGATTGCTTGAAACGCCACGGTGTCGATATCAATCCCCACGGCACTCAAGTGGACTATATTTGGGTGCCTGGTAGTTTTGAAGTGCCGCTGATGGCTCGCCAAGCGGCACTTAGCCATCGCTATGATGCAGTAATTTGTCTTGGCGCGGTCATCCGGGGTCAAACCCCTCACTTTGATTATGTCGCGGCTGAAGTCTCTAAAGGAATTGCGTCGGCTGGTTTTGAAACGGGCGTGCCAGTAATTTTTGGGATTGTAACCGTAGATACCATGCAGCAAGCCTTGGAACGGGCGGGTATCAAGAGCAATAAGGGCTGGGACTATGCCTTGAATGCCCTGGAAATGGCGAATTTAATGCACCAGTTTCGGGACAAGGGTTCAGCCTCAGCCTATAGTTCCTATGAGACTGATGCGGTCACGACTCAGGCGCTGCCGATTGCCTCAAATCGAGCGCTCGTTCCTGAGTCAACGGTCGAACACAAAGAGTCGGCTAATCCGTGAGTAGGCTTCGCCTAGGGCAGCGCGGCAGAACTATTTCATCAATCATGAAAATCGGTATAGGGCAATCGCCGAGTAAGTAGTTGACAGATTTGCCGGAATCTGACAAGCTAGAGGTTAGTGAAATAATGCGGGTATAGCTCAGTGGTAGAGCGTCACCTTGCCAAGGTGAATGTCGCGCGTTCGAATCGCGTTACCCGCTTGGGTCAGATGAATGTTAATTGAGTTTCTGCTGAGGGTGTTGAAAGATTACCTCTCCATCCAGTTGGAGTAGGAGGTGCTCTCTGCCGCTCTTGGGTGAAAAAGTTTGTCAGTAAGTAACTGGACTTAATGACGCCAAAACCTCTAGAGATTAGGGAGAAATGCACGACAGGGATTTGTGAAGCTTGAGGAAAGCGATAATATTAGAAGATGGGTGTTTCGTATCCATCGTCCGAGACGGACTCTTGGACGCTTTTAAATCGTAGTGGTTTGCGATCGCACTTGTAACGTGATTGACAAACATTATGAACTAGATGTTTTGGATAATCTTTGCTTGAAGTATTTTGATTTTTAATAGCGCTTGTGCCATCACAGAAAGCTCAGAAAATTGACTTAAACACTGAGTACCCCTGCCCTTGTAGGCGGCGGGGGGCATTAGTACCGATTACGCTGACGGAAGCCTTTGGCTGCAATCGTTGTCAGCAAATCTTTGTGGTTGAAGAAAGTGGGTATGTAATTGAGCAACTGTCCACGAGCTACCCCTACAAAAAAGCTTGGCGTTGGACAGGGCATCGGTGGAATACAGCCCATGCCAGTCTTGGGGAAAGTTACTTACCCGTGGCGTTGGGAATTGTCCTGGTACTGCTGATTTTCTGGCTGCCGCTGGCTCTGAAATCGCCCACCAAACCCATCATTATTATTTTCTTTGCCTTGCTAGCCTTACTGTTAGTGTTGATCCCACCGCTAATAGTTTGGCTAGCGCACAGGCGTTAGCAGAAGATGGAAATAGACAAGTCTAGCTTTGCCCATAACCCCGCTGCTGCCGTCGCCCGTGCCTACCGGGCTTCTCAAGCATTGGCAAAAACCAAAGGAGGGGACCGCAGTCGAGGCGTGCAGGCAATGGCGCAGGCGCTACAAAACTCGTTTGATGATATTTTGGAAGCCAATACTCTGGACTTGGAAGCCAGCCGAGAAATGGCGGTGCCAGAGCTAATTTGGGAGTGGCTCAAGCTGACACCTGAACGGCTTGGAAGTACTATCCAGATTTTGCAGCGGATTGGAGAGCTATCCGATCCCATCAGACGGGTGATGAATGCCTCCTATCAACTCGATCACTCTCAGACTTATTCCCAACTGATGCCACTGGGGGTGATTGCTTTAATCTATGAGGCATTTCCAGAGCTAGGTGCGATCGCGGCTGGTTTTTGCATCAAAACTGGCAATTCTCTTATTCTCAGAGGAGGCAGCGAAGCGAGTCAATCCAACCTGGTGATTGCCAAAGCCTTACAGACTGCTCTCGATGATGCAGGGTTGCCAGAGGGATGCTTAGAACTATTGCCCCCAGAACAGGGGGCGTCGATTCGAGATTTAGTCACTCAGGACCGATATCTAAATTTAGTTATTCCCTACGGACGACCGACCCTAGTCCAGCAGGTGATGCAGCAAGCCACTACACCCGTTTTAAAGTCAGCAATGGGCAACTGCTACCTGTACTGGTCTGCTACGGGGAGTTTGGATATGGTACGGTGGGTGATTTTAGATAGCCACGCTAGTGAACCCGACCCGGTGAATGCCATTGAAAAGATTCTGCTCAATCGCTATCAGAAACCCTCCTCCTTAGTGATTCTGTGGAATAGCCTCAAGGAAAAGGGTTTTGAACTCAGAGGCGATGCTGAACTGGTCGCTGAGTTTCCCGAACAGTTGAAACTAACGTCAGAAACCGAGTGGAACCAACCTTATCTCAAGAAGATTATTGCCTTTAAAGTGGTCGATAGCATCGAGTCAGCGATCGCTTGGATCAACCACTACAGTAGCGGTCATGCCGACTGTCTGGTTACAGAGTCTTACCAAGAAAGCCGCCAGTTTGCCTTAGGCATTGATAGCTCTTCGGTGTATATAAATTCCTCGCCGCGATTTTCTCGCAACCCCAAACGCGGAGACGCAGTTTTTCTGGGGATGTCTAACCAGAAAGGATACCGTCGCGGCATGATTAACCTGGAAACCCTAACAACGCTTAAGCAGGTTGTTCAAGGTAATGGGCAATTTTAAGGGGTTGTTGGTTATTGGTTCCACCCACAACCAACAACCCCTAGCAAACAACAAACAATTATTCTTTGCCGATTAATTTCACCTTTTGGGCCAGTCCTAACAGTTGCAGGAACTGAATCGTCATCCAGGTGAGGTCAATTTCCCACCATTTCATGCCGTGCCGAGCTGAATATTGATAGGCATGGTGGTTGTTGTGCCAGCCTTCACCATAGGTCAGCAAAGCGACCCACCAACAGTTTTTTGAGCGATCGTTCGACTCATAGGTGCGATAACCAAATTTGTGGGTGGCACTATTGACGAACCAGGTGCAGTGAAATACTACAACCATGCGGACAAAAATCCCCCAGACCACAAATGACCAACCACCGATCGCATATAGTAAGAGTCCCAGGACAATTTGGACAGGAACGAAATAGTCCTGTAAAAACTTATAAACGGGGTCATCGGCAATATCTTTTGTGAATCGAGGAATATCGGCGTGGGAAGGAATTTGATAGAACATCCACCCCATGTGACTCCACCAGAAACCTTTATTCGAGTCATGCGGATCGGGGTCGGTATCGGAGTGCAAGTGATGGATGCGGTGTAGTCCTACCCAATGAATTACTCCTCCCTCACAGGAAAGTGCTCCACAAAAAACCAGCAAGTATTCCAGCCACTTGGGAGTCTGAAAACTTCGGTGGCTCACTAAGCGATGCCATCCTAGGGTGATTCCCAAGCCACCTGTGATCCAGTGGAGAATGAGAACCAAGCCGACTGCCTTCCAGCTAAAATTGCCGGGAAACAGGGCAAAAAGCGCTCCAAAGTGAATTAGGGCCATGTAAATGATGTTGACCCAATTGAAGCGAAGTTGTTCGGAGGTGGCAATTGTCATGCAGTAAACCTAATACAAGAAAAAAGACACAGATGTTTTAGCCTGCTCTGCCCTAAAAGCTTTGATGTACGAATTTCAGATTTATTATTTGTTTTAAAAACCCTAATCGACAATCGACGTTTTATGAACAGCTTAGGACAGCTGCAAGCAGCAGAAAAGGCGCTATTCCCGATTTTTTCCGGAATTGACGCTGTCGTCAAGCAAAATCTCAAAAAAGTACTCGATTCCTTTCGCCGTCAGCGTGTAGGCGTCCATCACTTTGCGGGTGTTAGCGGCTACGGTCACGACGATTTAGGTCGTCAGACTTTAGACAAGGTATTTGCTGACGTAATGGGGGCAGAGGCTGCCGCCGTACGGGTGCAATTTGTGTCCGGAACTCATGCGATCGCCTGTTGTCTATATGGCGTCCTGCGTCCCGGCGACGAGATGTTAGCGGTTGTGGGTGCGCCTTACGACACGTTAGAAGAAGTCATTGGTTTACGAGGTGAAAATCAAGGTTCTCTAATAGAGTTTGGTATGGATTACCGTGAAGTGCCTCTAACCAAAGAAAGAACCGTGGATTGGCATACTTTAGGGCAAGCTGTGAGCGATCGCACTCGTTTGGTACTCATCCAGCGTTCCTGTGGTTATTCCTGGCGAGACAGCCTTTCCATTGCCGATATTGAAAAAATCGTTCAGTTAGTCAAACAACAAAATCCCAATACGATTTGCTTTGTCGATAACTGTTACGGTGAGTTTGTCGAAGATCGCGAACCCACCGCCGTTGGTGCCGATTTAATGGCGGGTTCTCTGATTAAAAATCCCGGCGGCACAATTGTCACGGCGGGTGGCTACGTTGCAGGTCGAGAAGACTTAGTAGAAGCGGCTGCTTGTCGCTTGACGGCTCCTGGAATTGGTAGCGCGGGTGGCGCGACGTTTGATCAGAATCGGTTGTTGTTTCAAGGGTTATTCCTTGCGCCTCAAATGGTGGGGGAAGCGATTAAAGGCAATCACTTAACCGCCTATGTTTTCCAACAGCTTGGCTACCCCGTTAATCCCTTACCAATGGCACCCCGTCGTGATGTGATTCAAGCCATTAAGTTGGGTTCGCCCCAGAAGTTAATTGCCTTTTGTCGAGCGATTCAAAAGCATTCGCCAGTCGGTTCTTATCTCGACCCAGTACCAGCCGAAATGCACGGTTATGAGAGTCAATTGGTGATGGCAGGTGGCACGTTTATTGATGGCAGTACTTCCGAATTTTCAGCGGATGGGCCATTACGGGAGCCATATATCGTATTTTGTCAAGGGGGTACGCATTGGACTCATGTAGCGATCGCACTTGAAGCAGCAATCGAAGCGGTGGGAGAAGCTTAGGAAATGCGATCGCCCATTCACTGATTGAAACAATGTCTCCTGTGTCGTTAATCCTTATCCCTATCGCTAGATTTAGCTAAGTCTAGAAGAAGCAGCGCGTTAAGATCGTTAAGCACTATGTTCGCGTTCTGCCTCCCATGCCTGACCGTGCCGACCTTTCAGATGCCTTGCCAACTGAATCCCAAAACGGGCTACTTTCTCCCACCCGCCCCAACCCAAACAGCCAGGACATGATTCGTATCTGTGGGGCGAGGCAGCACAACCTGAAGAATATTGACTTGGAACTGCCGCGCGATCGCTTAATTGTCTTCACGGGTGTCTCTGGTTCCGGTAAGTCGTCCCTCGCCTTTGACACGATCTTTGCTGAAGGGCAGCGCCGTTACGTTGAGTCCCTCAGTGCCTATGCGCGGCAATTCCTGGGACAGTTAGATAAGCCGGATGTCGATGCAATTGAAGGCTTAAGTCCAGCGATTTCTATCGACCAGAAATCTACATCTAATAACCCCCGCTCTACGGTTGGGACAGTTACCGAGATTTACGACTATCTGCGGCTGTTGTTCGGGCGAGCTGGCGAACCTCATTGTCCGCTTTGCGATCGCAATATTGCCCCCCAGACCATTGACCAAATGTGCGATCGCGTTATGGAACTTCCCGATCGCACCCGCTTCCAAGTCCTCGCGCCTGTCGTCCGGGGCAAAAAAGGCACACACAAGAAACTGCTATCCAGTCTCGCCGCTGAAGGATTTGTGCGCGTGAGAGTTGACGGAGAGGTTCGAGAACTCAGTGATTCGATTGAATTAGATAAAAATTATACTCACAACGTTGAAGTCGTCGTTGACCGACTTATTAAAAAGCCAGGATTACAGGAGCGTTTGACGGATTCCCTCTCTACCTGTCTCAAGCGTACTGGTGGAATTGCGGTTATTGAGGTGTTAAATGATACTTCTGAAGAGTCAGATTTAGCAGCTAAACATACGAGTACCCTAACAGAAAAATCAATAAATGGGGAGGATTCTTATCAAGAATCCCCGAAAGAATTAGTCTTTTCCGAAAACTTTGCTTGCCCGGAACATGGGGCAGTAATGGAAGAGTTATCGCCCAGATTGTTTTCCTTTAACTCTCCCTACGGCGCTTGTCCCCACTGTCACGGATTGGGTACTTTGCGTACTTTCTCGCCAGACTTAGTGGTGCCTGACCCAGAAGCGCCAGTGTATGCGGCGATTGCACCTTGGTCAGAAAAGGATAATTCCTATTACCTCTCCCTCCTCTACAGCGTCGGACAAGCTTATCACTTTGAAATCCAAACTCGCTGGAATCAGCTAACACCCGAACAGCAGCAGATTCTCCTCTATGGTTCTGAGAAACCGATTTGGATTGAAGAACGCAACGACTACAGACACTACGCAGGCGTTATCAAGATTTTGCAAAGGCAGTATGACGAAACTAGTTCGGAACTGCAAAAGCAAAAACTTGATCAATATTTAATTGACCAACCTTGTGAAGTTTGTCAGGGAAAACGGTTGAAACCGGAAGCGTTGGCAGTGCGGCTGGGGCAATATCGAGTTCTCGATTTAACGAGTGCTTCGATTCAAGAATGTCGGGAACGCATGAATCATTTGCAATTAAGCGATCGCCAAGCCCAAATTGGCGACCTTGCCCTGAGAGAAATCAAAGCTCGCCTGCAATTTCTCCTCGATGTGGGATTAGATTACCTCACCCTGGATAGAGCGGCAATGACGCTTTCTGGCGGTGAAGCACAGCGGATTCGTCTGGCTACACAGATTGGTGCGGGTCTGACTGGGGTGCTTTACGTACTCGATGAACCGAGTATCGGCTTGCATCAACGCGATAATGGTCGTTTGCTACAAACCCTAACTAAATTACGCGACTTGGGTAATACATTAATTGTGGTGGAGCATGATGAAGAAACAATTCGTGCCGCTAACTACATTGTTGATATTGGGCCGGGTGCGGGGATTCATGGGGGACAAATTGTCGCGCAGGGCGATTTTGAGACGTTGTTAGGGGCTGATGATTCGCTGACGGGGGCTTATCTATCGGGACGAAAGGTAATTGAAACACCTGCCCAACGCAGGGATGGAAATGGGCGATCGCTTTTTATTAAAGATGCCTACCGCAACAACCTTAAGCATATTGATGTTGAAATTCCTTTGGGTAAGCTTGTCTCTATCACAGGTGTTTCCGGTTCGGGTAAATCGACGCTGATTAACGAACTGCTGTACCCAGCATTGCAACATCACCTGACTCGTAAGGTTCCTTTCCCTGGGCACTTGCAGGAAATTAAGGGGCTGAATGCGATTGATAAAGCGATCGTGATTGACCAATCTCCTATTGGTCGCACTCCTCGTTCTAATCCTGCAACTTACACAGGGGTTTTTGATGCCATTCGGGATATTTTTGCTCAAACTATAGAAGCGAAAGCTAGAGGTTACAAATCAGGGCAATTTTCTTTTAACGTCAAAGGCGGACGTTGCGAAGCTTGCGGTGGGCAGGGCGTGAATGTGATTGAAATGAACTTCCTGCCGGATGTCTACGTGCAGTGTGAAGTTTGCAAAGGGGCACGCTACAACCGAGAAACCTTGCAAGTGAAGTATAAGGGACACTCGATCGCTGATGTCTTGAATATGACGGTGGAAGAATCACTGGAAGTGTTTAAAAATATCCCAAAGGCATCTACGCGATTGCAAACATTAGTTGATGTTGGGTTAGGTTATATCCGCTTAGGTCAAACTGCGCCTACTTTATCAGGTGGTGAGGCACAACGAGTAAAGTTGGCATCAGAATTATCTCGCCGTGCTACAGGTAAGACGCTTTATTTAATCGATGAACCGACGACAGGTTTATCGTTTTACGATGTCCATCATTTACTGAATGTTTTGCAACGTTTGGTAGATAAGGGGAACTCGATTTTGGTAATTGAACACAACTTAGATGTGATTCGTTGTGCGGATTGGGTAATTGATTTGGGACCAGAGGGTGGCGATAAAGGGGGAGAAGTAATTGCTTTTGGGACGCCGGAGAAGGTGGCGGAGAATGCGAGGTCGTATACAGGGCAGTATTTAAAGCAGGTGTTGCAGCAGCATCCAGCAAAAGTTGTTGCGTAGTACTATCCCAGGAGGCTTTTTAGCCGTTTGTAAACATCATCGTCGTTGCGCTTACCAACCAAAATTACTTCAACTAAATCCTCATCCGGATTAAATCGGTAAACAATCCGATATTCGCCACTGTCAACCCGATAATAACCCGGATAGCCCGATAGCTCTTTGCTATCCGCAGGCAGGGGGTCAACATTTAGTGCCAACACTTTTTTGGCAATTTGAGCGGCAATTTTGGGTTGCAATCCCCTGAGGAAGTCCAGAACTGTCTCTAAACCATCAAGCTTCGCCATTTGACAATTGCTGGAGTGTTGAGGTGAATGTTTCTATGCCTACCATGTGAGAGTTTTTAAATGCTGCCTCTACTGATTGACCTAATGCTATATCCTCTAATTCTTCCAGCCGATGAAGCAGCCGTTCATAGGTTTCAGCAGACATGATTACATGGCTGGGGCGTGCTTGCTCGGTCACTAAAACAGGCTCAATAGCAGCCTTTTCAAATACCTCACTGTTGCGATCGCGGATATCTGCGAGTGTATAACTTTGCATGAGCTTGGCTTAACTTTGACGACTGTGTAGGTTCTGTCTAGATTGTAGATGACAGCTTAACGAGAAAGGGGCGATCGCACCATCTATCAATATGAACAACGAGGCTCAAACACGGGTGGAACACTTCGCTGCCCTCAAGTCCAAGTATCAAGCCACCCAATATGACGATTCATCTCCTTCTAGTCTTCTGTATTTCATCCTGCGAAAAGCTGATTTGGGAATTGAGATACCTGAAATAGAGCGGAATTGGCTCAGAGAGCATAAACTTTTGGAAACGCTTGAAGCAATCCGGCAGGCGGAGAGACATAGAGAAAAAGAACTCAGAGAACTACAAACTGAATTTTCTTATCTTAAAAGTAAGTACAAATTAACTGCCTACTGGATTACACAGCAACCTTGGAGTTCACAACTCTCTAGTCCTCTATA
>JALYGX010000149.1 GCA_030776905.1 Cyanobacteriota bacterium
TCTTGATTAGCTTGACAGAGTTCCATGAACCCCTCCGGTGTCAAGTGAGGGATGGTCAGAGTGATGGCATTCATAAGCTGCACTCCTATGGCTTGAGTCTGCGACTTTAATTATAGAAGCTGCTTAATGACCTAAGAGTTTATCTCGTAGGTGTTTAATGCGATCGCGATATTTCGCCGCCTCCTCAAACTCCATCTTCTTCGCTGCATCCTTCATCTGCGCTTCCAGTTGAGTAATAAAGTTCGGAATTTGCTCTAACGGTAGATCATCGACTTGTTCATAAACCTCTTCTATCTGTTGGGCATTCAATCGCCGCGATACTTCTAAGAACGCCAGAATCGAATTACCAGACTTCTTGACAATTGGTTGAGGAGTAATGCCGTGCATCTTGTTGTAAGCAATCTGAATCCCCCGACGGCGTTCTGTCTCATCGATCGCTTTAATCATGCTATCGGTGAGATTATCCGCATAAAGAATCGCTTGTCCTCGAATATGACGCGCCGCACGACCTATAGTTTGAATAAGCGATCGCGCTGCCCGCAAAAACCCTTCCTTATCCGCATCCAAAATCGCCACCAGAGAAACCTCTGGCAAATCCAACCCCTCCCGCAATAAGTTGACCCCAATCAACACATCAAACTCACCCTCTCGCAACGCCTGCAAGATTTCAATTCGCTCAATCGACTGAATCTCTGAATGCAAGTAACGCACCCGAATGCCTCGTTCTTGCAAATATTCCGTTAAATCCTCCGCCATACGCTTGGTTAAAGTAGTAATTAGCGTGCGTTCCCGCTTATCAACTCTGTCCTTAATCTCACCAAGTAAATCATCCACTTGACCTTCTGTCGGACGCACAAAGATTTCTGGGTCAACCACACCCGTTGGTCGAATCACCTGTTCCACAACTTGACCCTCTGACTGTTCGATCTCCCAGTCGCCCGGTGTTGCAGAAACAAAAATGCACTGATTCACCTTCTCCCAAAATTCCTCTGCCTTCAAAGGACGATTATCTGCCGCACTCGGTAGGCGAAAACCATGCTCAATTAGCACTTTTTTCCTGGCTTGGTCGCCGTTGTACATTCCCCGAATTTGCGGCACACTAACGTGAGATTCATCAACCACCAACAGCCAATCTTTCGGGAAATAATCAATTAAACACTCCGGTGGTTCCCCTGCAATTCTCCCAGCTAAGTGACGGGAATAGTTTTCGACACCGTTGCAATAACCAACTTCTCGCAAGAGGTCCAAGTCATAGCGGGTACGTTGTTCCAGCCGTTGAGCTTCTAGCAAACTCCCCGCTTTCTCCAATTCATCCAAACGGTTGCGCAGTTCTTCCTCAATGGCTTCACAGGCTTCTTCTAGACGGTCGTCAGGCGTAACGAAGTGACGGGCTGGATAGACATTCAGGGCATCTAAACTTTGGAGAATTTCACCCGTTACAGGGTCAACGTAGCGAATTGCGTCAATTTCATCGCCAAAGAACTCAACACGGATAATCCGGTCTTCATAAGCTGGACCAACTTCCAGCACATCACCCTTAACCCGGAAACGCCCCCGTCCCATATCTAAATCGTTGCGCGAATACTGCACGGAGGCTAAATCCCGCAATATCTGGCGTTGGTCAACTTCCTTCCCAACCCGCAAGGGAATCGAGGCTTTCAAATACTCTGAGGGAATACCCAAACCATAGATGCAGCTAATCGACGCGACCACAATTACATCACGACGCTCAAAAAGCGATCGCGTTGCCGAGTGCCGAAGCATATCGATCTCATCATTAATCGCCGCCGTCTTCTCTATATAAGTATCCGTGACGGGAATATAAGCTTCGGGCTGGTAGTAGTCGTAGTAGGAAACGAAGTACTCTACCGCGTTATGGGGAAAGAAGTCCCGCAACTCATTACACAATTGGGCAGCTAGGGTTTTATTGTGAGCTAGTACCAGGGTCGGTCTGCCAATTTTCTCGATGACGGCGGCAACCGAGAAGGTTTTCCCAGTTCCCGTAGCACCTAATAAGGTTTGGTGACGTGAACCGGATTGTAAGTAAGAGGTGAGTTGTGCGATCGCTTGTGGCTGGTCACCTGTGGGCTTGAAGGGGGATTGGAGATCAAATTGCGTCATAGAAGTCAAGATTGCAGCTACCTCTATCCACTATGCTAAGAAAATTAAACCTCTTGTCTTCACTCAGATTGGCAAAAGGCTACCGAGGGTTTCTCATACTTGCCCAAGTCTGAGGGAAGGTCTTCTATCGCCACATAAGCTCCTCTGCAACAAGTCTAGGTAGATAGACCTTAAAGGATGAGTTCCTGCTAGATTTTTGAGAACTTTGTGTATCCTTGTTACAATTTCGATCCCTTGTTAATAATTGTTGCTAGACATTGCTCCTATTGCTAGTCTGTGCGTGAACAACTAGCCAGTGAGTCTTGTCGCTCATGAAAACCATGCTAAAAATTGGTGACTATGCGCTTCACGAAATAACAGGGAAGCTAGGTCAAGTTGTTGCCTATGGGCATGAAATGCTTGACAGCGTTTATCTACCAACCCTCAAAGTAGAAGTAGTCAGTGAAACAGGAATGGGTCAAAGAACTTTTGTGGAAGATTTGACCAGTAAATGGGTGCTAGTAGAAAAAGAAAAAATCTCTAAAATCTAAGCCTGATTTTCTCTATCTTCCTAGAGAACAGCAAAAGTTGATAGACGAAGTAACATTCGCCTATCGACATCTTGTACGGGCGCAAGCCTTCTTGCGGCCTGTACAGAATTTCCGACTCAGTCCATTCACCCAGTACTTTTGCTTGCTAACCTTTAACCCCACTGCCCGTATCTGTAGGTACGATGTAGCGTTGCATGAAGAGGAACAACAGTAGGATTGGGGCAATGGAAATAACCGAACCAGCAGCAATTAGACGCCAATCTAGGGAGAACGTACCCGCAAGGCTGGCAACCCCTAAAGGAAGAGTATAGTATTCCGGTCGATCCAGAACAATTAAAGGCCAAAGGAAGTCGCTCCACGAACCGATAAAGACAAATATCGCCAACGTTACCAGTGCTGGACGGATTGCTGGTAGCATGACATTCCACCATAAGCCTAATTCAGAACAGCCATCCATTCGTGCGGCTTCTTCCAGTTCCTTAGGTACGCCCTGAAAGGCTTGCCGCAGCAGGAAAATACCAAAGGCAGAAGCAATGTCCGGGAAAATGACGCCCAGGTAGGTGTTTCTTAAACCCAACTGTACCATTAAGATGTACAGGGGAATCATGACAATCTGAAAAGGAATCATGATCGTAGAAATGACACCCGTGAAAATTAAGTCTCTGCCTCGAAATTCCAGCCGTGCTAGTGGGTAAGCGGCTAGAGAACAAAACAGCAAATTTAAGCTGACAGTGAGAACCGCAACGACGGTACTGTTGAAGAGATATTGCCCAAAGGGATTGCTTTGCCAAACCGTCACAAAATTTTGGAAAGTTGGCTGACTGGGTAACAATTGGGGGGGAAACTGAAAGATATTTTCGGCTGGAGATTTGAACGAGGTGCTGATTAGCCACAGCAGAGGAAAGAGCATCACAAATGCGATCGCTCCTAACAACACGTACATCCAGAAATCTTTCCACCTAGACTGGTTTCGGATTTTGAAGTTTGGATTTTGAAGTTTGGATTTCATCCCCAGTCCTGCTCAACCACCAAGTCTTGTCCTTTGCCGTCTACCTTTCAGAAGTTGCTAGCCCGTCTATAGGTCTTTGCACTTCAAATGATTTATTGTGTCATTCTCAAGCCGATTTCTGTACAAACGCCATGCAGTTGCTTATCCCAATCATCTACAGGCAACTGAGGTAGGTCAGCAAATTCAAAAACAATCCCTATGGTAAGTTTCGCCTGCCATGCAGGTGAACTGAGCATCCGGTCATAAAACCCACCACCGTAACCGAGGCGATACCCCCGCACATCGCAGGCAACAGCCGGAACAAGGATTAAATCAACTTCATTTGGCTGTAATCCTGGGGAATCGCTGAGGGGTTCAAAAATGCCGTAAGCTCCGGTTTGTAGAGGTTCTCCAGGCTTCCAGCTATGCCAGGAAAGGGATTTATCAACACATCGAGCAAAGCCCCAACACTGCTTGGTGTTTTTAAATAAGGGGCTGAGGTCGGGTTCTTGTCGAAAACTGAAATAAGCCAGGATTGTCTGGGATTGGGTAAATAGGGGAGAAGATTGGAGGTGGAAACAAATGCGATCGCTTTTCTCCCTCCATTCTTCTACTGGCATCGATTGTCGTGTTTTGAGAAGTGAGCGGCGTAATTGGGCTTTCCCTGGCTGAGGATTTGTCATTTATCAATACTGAATCATAGCTCTAGCGCCCTAGTTGTTCCTGTGCCTTTTTACGGAGCTTGATAGCGTTAGGGTTGTCAGGCTGAAGTTGAAGTGCCTTGTCCAATGACGCGACCGCAGGCTGGATGCGTCCGAGGTTCAAGAGCGCCTCGCCGCGAGTAGTCCAGGCTTGGGCAGAATTGCGTTGGAGTGCGATCGCTTTGTCCAATGCGTCAATCGCCTCTTCAGAACGCCCGTAGCTCTGAAGTGAAATACCGTAGCTTACCCAGGCTTCGGTTAAATCTGGTTTGATTTCGGTTGCTTGCTCGTAGAGTTGTAGAGCTTCTAGCGTCAGCTTTTGCTGGTCGAAGGCTTGACCTTTACTCCACAGTGCTTCGGCGTAGTTGGGTTTGAGATCGAGGGCGTCATTGCAGGCAACAACTGCCTCGGCTGGCTTGTTGAGTTTATTCAAGCTGTAGCAGCGACCCCAATAAGCTTTTGCCGCTTTGGGTTTGAGAGCAATGACTTGGTCGTAGATCGACAGCGCTTGCTGGTATTCTCCGGCTTTGCGTAGGCGATCGGCTTCGTCCAAGAGTTCTTTCTTTGGTGGCTTGCGAGGAGAAGCGGTGGGACTTGGAGAGGGTAAGGGGGTAGGGCTATTTATAGGACTTTTGGCAGGCTCGCTAACGCGGTTGGCACTTCGACTAGCAAATGCCAAAGGAAGAATTTTTGCAATCAAAAAAGTTGCCCCCACACCAGCTAAGACAGCAAGAATAAGCCAGAGTTTAACAAAGGGTCTCTGGATTAACCCCAATCTGGGGCGAGTAGGCTCTGAGGGTCTTGAATCTTGGATCGGGATAGGTGGTTGTTGTTGAGACAGGGAAGCTGTTAAATCCGTGCTGGTATAACGGCTTGTGTCAATTGGAGGTTCTGTTGATGCCCAAATGTTAGTAGGAGATAAATCTATTAATGACTCTGTTGGTTCTGGCACGCTAGGAGGAGGCGGTTCGAGACTGGGGGTTGACTCCCAAACTTCCGGTAACGGCTGGAAGGGGGGGACAGACTCCAAAAGCTCGGCAGGTAGGCTTTGTAAGGTCGAGAGTGCTTCTAGCGCCGTTGGGTAGCGATCGCGGAAGTCATAGCACACCATTTTGTCAAGGATATCAGCGAGTTCTGGGCTGACCCTGGGAGCGTGTTCGCGCCACATAATTTCGCCCGTTCGCAGGTCTTCCTTCAGGCGCTTGGGGTGAATTCCGGTCAAAGCTTGAATGCCTAGTTTTCCAATAGCGTAGACATCGCTGCTAAAGCGGGGAGTTCCGGCTAGTTGTTCGTTGGGCATATAGCCCTGAGTGCCTATAGAAATTGTCAAATTTGTCTCTCCTGTCTCAGGATCGACACTTTGGGTGGTGACTTGCTTCACGGCACCAAAGTCAATTAGCACGATTTTGCCATCACATTGGCGGCGGATCAGGTTGGCGGGTTTGATGTCTCGGTGGATGACTTGGTGCTGATGTACGAATGCCAGCACCTGTAGAATATCTTGCAACAGAGCAATTACCTTACCTTCTGACCAAGGCTGCTCTGCCGCTAGCTCCTGAGCCAGTGGATCTCCTTCAATGAATTCCTGAGCGAGGTAAAACTCGCCATCGCTCTCAAAATGTGCCAGCAGACGAGGAATTTGGTCATGGTCGCCGAGTTGGTAAAGTACTGTCGCTTCTGTATCGAACAGCCGTCTTGCCATTACCAGACTATCATCGTCCTTGGTCTGAGCTTTAAGCTGTTTGACTACGCATATGGGATAACCCGGCAAGTGTAAATCCTCTGCCAGAAACGTTTGACCAAACCCGCCAGCTCCTAGCTTGCTGATGATTTTGTAGCGTCCGCCCAAGGGTTCAGCTTCAGTCATTGTCAGGCATTTTGTAGTTTCTTCCCGATCAAGGTTACCCCTGCCTATCGAAACAAGTCACCCTGTGTTGTTGAACCTATCAGGCGACGATCCACTTGCGGATTAAGTCAGCCATTTTCTGCGATCCACTATCGGCTGTGACTAACTCGATTTGTTCGGCACTACCGACACCAAGCCCTAACTGTACTGACCTTTGAATTTGCTCTAGGTTCCAGACTGAACCTGTCGCTACCGCTTTAGTTGTACCAAGCGATCGCAATATACCAAGTGCCACAACATCCACAGCAACCCGGTCAGTCCCTGCCAGAATCACACCCGACTTTACTAATTTTCCGGCTTCTGGTCCCCCATTGACCAATGCTTCAACGCCATCGAGTAGCACCAGTGCGGGTTTGTAGGCTTGATTAATTTCGGCAATCATTAACCGCTGATGGGGAGAGGAGTGCAGTTCTTGCATGTAGTTGTAAGAATCGCCAGGAACATACTTAGCAACCATACCCACCGTGTTTTTCAGCGATAGCGTAAAATGCCCCCCGAAGCGATGGGTTTTCAGGCAGCAAGTATTGACAACAGCACCCGCATCAAGTACAGGACGAGCAACAGCAAACCCACGTTGCCAATGGGTTCCCGCTGCTGGGAAACGTTGCCACTCGTCAGCCTTTAAATCATCGAAAACGATCGCCTTTAACCCGTATCGTTCGGCAAGCTGGAACACACCCTTTTGCTGCATGGCTTGACGGGTCACTGCCATCCCAGAGCGATCTCCAATTGTAATTTGTCCCGCACCCGCGTTCTGCAATTCCTGCACTAGCGCTTCTAGAAGTTTTGTATCGGTAGCAGCAGGTGCTGGGTCGCCCGTGTTGTAGTTGGGCTTGAGGAATACCGTTTGACCAGAAATTCCTTGAGGCTGAAGCAAGTCTATTGCCTTGCGAGTACCAGCTACGCGATCATCACTACGCACCAGCACAACCTTACTAACATTTTGAGGAGTGGATGAGGCAACTGGACGAGTAGTAGCGGTTGGTGTTGCAGGTTGAACCACTTTAGCGTCCGCCTCCGGTGAGGGAGAAGATACGGCGCGACAGGCCGCAGGCAGTACTGATGCCCCGGCGGCGAGTCCAGCCATTCGCAACACTCGGCGTCTTTTGTACTTGGGAGTAGAATCATCGGGTGTCATAACTTCATGCTAGCAAGAAGACTCTTTCTCGTAAGTGTCGTAAATCAACGCACGAAGGCTGACGCTCGCAAGCTCACTACCGTTGCGCTAACGTCCCTACTGATACATTTCGACTTTTGCAAGAGGTTTACTACTGAATGTGACGTTAAGCTAGTCAACGACGGAAATCGCAAGCTAATTAGGAGAATTTAGGAGATGAGCCAGAGTCAAATCAATCAGCTTGGCGAAACTATCCCCCAAACAATCAATGGATATGACCCTAATGTGTTCCCAGCATTTCATCAAACGCTCTCTACTCACTTTCCAGGGGCATTACCCATGAGCAAGTACATGAGAAAGACTTTCCAAAGCTTGAGTGCTTACGGTTTTTGTGACGAAAACACGATGGGAATGATTGCGATTTGTCGGGATGAAATCGCTGAACCCCTATTTATAGAAGTCATTCGATACTGGGGGAAAACCTTTAATTGTTGCAGTTTAGCTGGGTTTGTCATGATGGGGAAAACTGGGTTAGCCGCTGCAACCGACCATACTCCTATCGTTGATGGTATCCGTCGTTTTACCTTCTATGCCATGCCTCACATCGCTATTTCTAGACATGGGGACATTGGTAAGGTCTATCGAGATGGTGTTCAAAAAGTTTCCCATGCCTGTGGAGCATTAGAAACGGTTGTCGAAGAACTGGCATCGGGTCACCTGAAATTAGAAATGGATATGCAGGATATTGAACAAACGATTATCCGGCAGAAAATTCTTTCAACTCTTACCTATGGGGATAAGCCCAATTTGATAGAAATTACAAAATTGGCATCTCAAATCATTTCCACTGATGTCGAACATCTTTTAGATACTTTGGAGCGCTCTGTATTTAAATATGCTGTTATGACCGGAATTCAAATTCACGGCCCCCTAGGTACTCACTGGATCTATCCGCAAGATTTTTATGTCATTGGCTCTGACATTCCTGGGGGGAAGGAACAGATTGAAGCGTTTCAGTAGAAAGGCTCCAACCATTATCGCAGGCTAACGGCAGACTGAGTTCACCCCATTTAAGTCTTTATAGCACCTATCTAAACCAATAACGGCTACCCACTTACTCTCCGCTTCACCAAGTTTTCCTTCTGCTCACTAGGACAGCCTACACTATTAGCCCTAACTGGAACCGAAGCATCAGAAGCTAGGTCTACTTCTTGTGTCTCTACTTTGAACGTTGTAGCATGGTTCGTCACCCGAAATGGTGTCTCTTACTGAGTGTCCTTCTGATTGGAGCATTCGAGAATAGTACCCGCCCAGCTTACGTATCGCTGGCTCAGGAACCCCCTGTTGCGAATACCTGCAATCCAGAAGAGTCATTGCAAAGCCGAGTGACTATACCTCTAGAGCAAGCCCGAACCGCGCTGGAGAACAAAAAGGGGGAGAGTGCGCTTCGTTCCTTACAAGAAGCATTGCCCGTCGCCCTTCAGTTAAAAGATACCCGGATGCAATCTGACTTATTGCAGCAATGGCTTTTGGATGCCAACGAAGGATATCCCACAACCCGGATTCAACGGCTGATGCAGCACATTGACGTGCAAAATCAATCCGCACAGATTCAGTCAGTCTTGGATCAGCTATTACAACTCACTTATCGCCTTACCCCAGAAACCAGCTATGTTAAAACCCGTTCCCTAGCTGCGATCGCTCGTCAATACGCTAGGCTGGGGCAGTCTCAACCGGCGATGAGGGTACTGGACCAAGCGCGTGTTGCAAGCGGTTCGATTCAAGGCGCAATTTTTACAGTTAATGGGTTGCTCGATGTAGCAGAGGGTTATGCTACCATCTCCCAACCCCAACCTGCACTCTCAGTCCTCGCGCAGATTGAGCAAGTTATTCCACAGGTTCCACCCGACACCTCGGAACCGCTGAAATTTATCATTTTGGAACGGATGGCAGCAACCTATGCTCAGGTTGGAGATTACGCCAAAGCCCAACAAATTGTAACGAGATTGCCTAAGAATTCAGACTCACAATCTGTTGCCCAACGTGGAATTGTACAGGCGTATATTGCTACCCAAAACCTGGAGATGGCAGAGCAATTAACTCAAGCGATCGCATCTCCCTCTCAGCAGGTGCCAGCTTTAGGTAAACTGGCAGTCGCTTACCATCTCTCAGGGCAACTCGACAAAGCGGCTCAACTGTTGCGTCAAGCGGTGCAACTAGCTCAATCACCACAGGTAGCCCGTGACCCGATTTTGCAAGACTCCTTGGTCAAAGGGTTGGTGGACGCTCACCTGCAAGTGGAACAACGAGATGAAGCCTTAAGACTGGCGCAGTCTTCTCTGGGCACCTCTAAGGAGGAAGCCTTAAAGACAGTGATGATTGCCTACAGGAAAGCTGGAAAGAGCGATCGGGTCGAACAATGGTTATCAGAACAATTCCGCACAATCCTCAGCAATCCTAATGACTGGGAGCGAAGTCTTTACCTTGGGGGCCTACTCCAAACGGCGATAGAGACTCAACAGTTTGAATGGATTCGTAAGCAATGGAGCCAAATTTCAGCGATTGATTACGGTCTTCAAGATTGGCAGGTAGTGAACATGGCGACTGCCTATGCCCAGACGGGTCAACACTCACAAGCCGTTCAGTGGGTTCAGCAGCTACCCCTTGACAATCGTTCGGTTTTACGGATTAAGTTACTGGCGACCATTGCCCTCAAGGCTCATCAATCCGGTGAAACCGAATGGGCAAATAGACTCCTCCAGCAAACCTTACAAACCATCGATCCAATGGTCGTCGCTTATCAGGAGAGGATTTCGCGAGAGGGCGGGGATTTGTTTGAGCGCGATCGCATCAAGCCCCAAGGTTTGGCGGCAATTGCCGTCGCCTATGCCCAGATGGGTCAAGCCGAAACCACGCGCCAGTTACTTCAACAAGTGATTCAACTCGATGTGAATATGAGCGATCGCGCGATCGCACCCCCTAGTGATAATCCCTATGCCGTGTTCATGGAAGCCCAGCAATATGTGGGTGCTATGCAAATTGCTCAAGGGACAAAAGATTCAGTAATTCGGGAATCCCGCTTACAAGGGAGTGCAACGGCATTGCTCAAACAAAACCGATTCGACCTCGTGCTGCCTGTGGTCGAGCAAATCACGGTTGCCAGCAGCAAAACCCAACTGCTGCTGGCAATTTCCCAACGCTATGGCGAACTGCAACAAGTGGATAAAGCACTTCCCCTTCTCGCCCAAGCCTTTGAAGTTGCTCAAACCATCCCCGGCGAAGAATCGGAGGTGATGCGCTTTGGAACTGATGGTTTAACTGTCGTTGACAGCTACGATGATCGAGGCAGTTTGTTGGAAGCGATCGCACTGCAATACGCCCAATTCCAACAATTTGACCAAGCCTTCAAGGTCGCCAATACGCTACAGGAAAAACAGACCCGTGAGCAGGCAATTGGGCGCATCCAGTGTGCCGCTCGTGTCTACTGAAAAACATAGCTTTGCTGATCGCTCAACCAACTTTCGGCACTAATATTCACCAGGGTTGTCGTCCAACGCTAGCAAGAAGTTTATCGCACATATAGCGCAGCGCTATATGTGCGAGCGCTCCTTGTGGTTAGTAAGTTGTGGATTCTAGAGTTATTTCAACGTTAAAAACTTCTCTAAGGCTCCAACCATCATGGGAGGCCAACGGCGGACAGATTTTACCCA
>JALYGX010000150.1 GCA_030776905.1 Cyanobacteriota bacterium
GCTAGGAACTCGTCCGCCAATAGAGGTGGAGAGTGAAGTGCCACAGGAATGAATTCGGTGCTTTATGCCACTTCAAGGCTTTGCAAAAAATTAAATCCTTGGTAAAAAATGAGGAGGTACAGCAATGTCCAGACCGATTCGCATTCTGTTGCAAACAACAATTCCGACAACAGACGATGACTGGAGCATTGAGCGTTTTTCGCTGTTGCGTGAGTATCTAGCAGCGCTAAAAGATGAAGAGGGTAACCCCTTATGTGAAGTGACTGCACGCGATCGCTCTGAAGACGGCGATGGCAACGACCCAGTTTTAAGTACCCTTGGTGACTCGGATTTTGATGAACTGTGGCTGTTTGCCCTAGATACTGGCGGTGGTTTAAGCCCCGAAGATTGTGCAGGCATCACAGCCTTTCATCAACAGGCTAAAGGGATTTTTACAACCCGCGATCATCAAGATATGGGTGTGTGTATGTGTGGCCTAGGTAGCCTAGGGGCACTCCACTATTTCCAATCAAAGCAACAACATCCAGATGAAGCCGATCGCTGCATTGACGATATTTATACGAAAACAATTTCCTGGCCTAACTATCATTCCGGACGCAACGGCGACTATCAAACCATTATCCCCATCGAACCCATTCACGAACTCTTACACAATCCTAATTCACCATCTGGGAGAATTGAATTTTTCCCAGCACATCCCCATGAAGGGGCAGTAGGTGTTGCCACCGATGCCAACAATGCACGGGTAATTGCTAAGGGTAAAAGCTTAGTCTCAGGTCGATCTTTCAACCTTGCTGTAGTGGTTGAGAGGACAAAAGACGAAAAAGGTAATCAGTGGGGGCGAGCCGTTGCGGAATCAACGTTCCACCATTTTGTAGATTACAACTGGGACGTAGAAAAAGGTTGTCCTAGCTTTGTTGAGGAACCAGAGGGTTATGGTATGAAGGAAAATACCCAGGCTCTTGAAGATATCAAGGCTTATGTGCGTAATCTTGCCCTGTGGCTTGCGCCTGCGGCAGTGTAAATTGGATGAGGAAATAGGCGATCGCTCTTTACTTTCTGAATAGTTGCTTACTTCTGTCACTCTGCAATCCTGCTACCCAAGCCCCAAATACAAAATGGCAAATCCACTTTTCTCGACTTATGCTCAAGGGGAAAACCGAATCACAGCATCTATCTGGGCTGTCTTCGAGCGGCTGTCATTTGCACTTGTCGAACAAATTTTACAGGGACTATTTCAAGAACCAGAAACCCAGCTACTAACTTTTCGTAACCAACCTAGTGGACTTCGCTCCAAGCCGGATGCAAAGATTCACGCTTCGTTCTCGTACTGGATTGAGACAAAACGAGTGCTTAAATCAATTAGAGTCGATCAAATTCTAGAACATCTTAAGGCACTCGATGAAGAAAAAAATGTAGAAATTCAACGTCTACTCATTCTGACACCTGACGACACCATACCTGGTGCAGTGGCTGCAATTGCAATTGAGGATGCGCGACTTTCCTGGGCAAACTTTGATGATTTAGTGGCGGCTATCAAAGATGCTCTTGACATCAGCGAAGCTTACCTTACATCTGAGCAACATATTCCCACAGAACGAGAACGAGAGCTACTGCGGGAACTCGTTGCCTTCTTGATTTCTGAAGGTTTAGTAGGACGCTCAAACCAACAAGTTCTAATTGTTGCAGCCCGTTTGGCATTGTCAGAGTATCAAGAACTTAGCGCGTATCTCTGCCAACCTAATCGCTCCTTTCGACTATGCTCTCACATGACCTTCTATGCAAATGGTTGCATCTATCGTTCCATTCCAAAAATTTTGGACAGCGTTGAAAGTGTCGTACTGTCAGAAGAAGGTGTGGCTGAATGCACGGACAATCAGGAAACACGTTCTCGCTTATTGGAACTGATTGAGCGGTTAAGTCAGACTAATAGGAAATGGCGGAGGGGAGAAGTAGCAAAAGTTCTTTTCTTAAGTGCCCCTGATGCTCCCGATACAATTCAATTGCCTCACGATATCCGTAACAACTTGGTTGCAGCAACGGGAAAAGCGATCGCCTTTACTCAAGGGCAGCGATATGTGCCTCTTAATAAATTACAGGCGGCTCCAAAAACAACGGCTGAACTACTTGGGGTAGCTGTCGTATCACAATAACCGTAGGGTGGGCACGGCTAGGGCAACGGCAGAATTAAGGTTTAAATCTGAATAGAGCCTTGCCCGCCTTACTGCCACTTGCCTTGTTGCAAATGGAGCAACTTGTGAGTATTCCCTATTTACAAAAACGGCAAATGTCAGATTTTAACTCTATTCAAGCACAGACAGATTTTAGCAAAAAACAATTCCGCAAAATTATTACATTTTTAGTAATTACTTTTGTATTTACCTCAATATTTGAGCTTTTAATCGTATTTTTTAATCCCACACCTTTAGGAAAAGAAAAGTACGTTCTTGGTATTGTTTGGTCTCCAGGAATTGCTGCTCTACTTGTCAGCCGCTTGTATCGAAAAAACTTAGCTGACTTCGGTTGGCATTGGGGGATTCCACGTTATCAGTTATGGAGTTATGTTATTCCTTTTCTTTATACGTCAGCCGCTTATCTTGCTACGTGGATTTCTGGACTCGGTGCTTTTTATAATGCCGATTCTGTACAAAAAATTGCTAAAGACTATGGTTGGACGACACTACCTCCAAGCTTAGTAATTACTCTCTATGCCGTCTTTTCCGGGACACTGGGTATACTTGAAGCTTGTCCTCCCGCCTTAGGGGAAGAAATTGGCTGGCGCGGATTTCTAGTACCTGAGTTGGCTAAGACAACTACATTTTTCAATACAGCTTTAATTAGTGGAGCAGCCTGGGCGCTTTGGCACTATCCCCTGATTATTTTTGGTGGCTATAACGGAGGCACATCGATTCCCTATAGCCTGTTTTGCTTCACGCTTGCTGTCATCGCCATTAGCTTTCCTATGGCTTGGCTGCGTCTTAAATCTGGCAGTCTTTGGACGGGAATGATATTCCATGCCAGCGATAATCTCTTCATTCAAAATGTTTTTAATCCTTTAACTAGGGATACAGGAATTACTAAATATATTACTGGTGAGTTTGGTATTGCTCTAGCAATTACGTCTTTAATTGCTGGCTATATATTTTGGATGCGTCGGCAACACTTACAAAGAAGTTAGTACAGTGCCACAGAAATAGCCCACCAGCTATAAATGCGTAAGTCCTACTTAAGGGCAATGAAATGAAACTTAGCTATGTTACATTTTTTGCACCTGAGATATCAATAAGCTTAACCTAGCTTAGATTAGCATAAAATACTGCTTTATAAAAAAATTAGAAAAGCTCATGCCCCATAGCAGACCAAGTATCTGCCTGTCAGGATTTGGAAAAAGTTGCACGCAGAGCGATCGCCTCTTTTCTTGACGTAACAGTACATTTGTACTAAAATATTGGTCAATTCAGGCTTTGCCAAAATTGATGCAAGTGCAAGGAGTCGCGAACGATGGCTTGGAAACTGGGGCAGAAGTTGCAGCACGGCAAGTACACCATTGAAAAAGCACTAGGACAAGGCGGCTTTGGCATCACTTATCTCGTCAAGGACAAACAGGGGAATCAGCTAGTCGTTAAAACCCTCAACGATTGGCTGCAACGCCAATATGACTTCGCGAAGTTTCAGCAGGATTTCCTCAACGAGGCGCTACGTTTAGCTAAATTCCGTCATCCTCATATTGTGCGGGTGGATGAAGTTATCCAAGAGGGTGATGTGTGGGGCATGGTGATGGAATATATTGATGGGGAAGATTTGGCCCATCGGGTTTGGCATCAAGGGGTTTTGCCAGAGCCAGAAGCCTTGCGGTACATTCAGCAAATTGGAGAAGCGCTGACGCTGGTTCACAACAATGGCTTACTGCACCGGGATATCAAGCCGCTCAACATTATGCTGCGAAAAAGTCGTGGCGAAGCCGTTTTGATTGACTTTGGGATTGCTCGCGAGTTTACCCCAAATTTGACTCAAACGCATACCCAGTTGCTATCGGATGGCTTTGCACCGATTGAGCAGTATGATTGGCGAGCAAAACGGGGGGCTTACAGTGATGTTTATGCATTGGCGGCAACGCTTTATTCCCTGCTAACGGGAGAAATGCCGATGCCTTCGCCCGTCAGGGTATACGGTACACCCTTAGAGCCACCGAAACAGCTTAATTCAAAAATAAGCGATCGCGTTAATCAGGGTATCCTCCAAGGCATGGCAATAAAGCCAGAAGATCGTCCTCAATCCGTGGCAGAATGGCTGGCAATATTGGGGCGTAGCAAAGTTACTCCTGGGCTTTCCCCAGATGATTACAGTAAACTGCGGAACTTACTCGCTGTTGGGAAATGGCAAGAGGCAGACAAAGAAACCGCCGCACTGATGCTCAAAGCCTCTGGGCGAGAAGGCTGGCTGAGAGTTGCAGATATTGAAACATTTCCCGCTCAAGAGTTACGGACAATCGACCAACTATGGAGAGAGTATAGTAGCGATCGCTTTGGCTTAAGTATGCAAAAGCGCATCTGGCAGAATGTGGTGGATACCCATAAGACAGATTGGAAAGCTTGGTGTTGCTTTGGAGACAGGATTGGATGGCGCGTGAAAGGCAACTGGCTGGCTCACTCCAGCCTCAACTTTACCCCACAAGCCCCAGCAGGTGAACTTCCGTCACTGGTTGTCTCCGATAGCTTTGCCTTAAGGCATCAAGAATCTGTGGTGTCTTTGCTGTCGCGTCAAGATTTATAATATGACTACTTAGTCAAATGTCTAGTGCAGGCTGGCAGAAATAAGTAATCAGCTTACAAGCAAGGGAGCAGCACTAATACCGCTCCCTTGGAAGTCAAAAGTCTTCGACCGCACTTCCTGTGCTTTAGATAGCTTTTGAGGATGATTCTTAGTTGGAAATATGGGAATTGTTGCTTGAAGTTCGTAATACCAATAATTTCTACATCCGGTGAAAAGTCAGACCTATATGAGTTACACGACTGATTTAGACTTGTTATAGATAAAAATCAATAGTTAATATTGCTCTTGGCGTATATGACCAGAATTTACAGTCATCCTTATCGAATTATTTAATTTACTCCTTCTTTTTTTGTCAACCAACCATTACACTGAGTGAAAAGCTTAAAAAAAAGTTAAGTCAGTGCGCTCGCAAGTCCTGGAAACCACAGGGCAGGCTCAGTATTGCTTTCACAGACTTGAGAATTTCTCCATCCTAGAAAGGTACGCTCGATGGCTCAATTCTTCCTGCAAACAGCTTGGTTGATACCTTGCTATCCGCTAATTGGTTCGATTTTAGCGATACCTTGGTCTCCTAGCATTATTCGTCGCACGGGACCAAGACCAGCAGGTTACATCAATGCCTTAATGACCCTTGTCGCCTTCTTACACGGTTTAATTGCTTTATCGGCGACTTGGAATCAACCCGCACAAGAAGTACTAATTCCTTGGCTTCAAGTTGTCGATCTTGATCTGACCATTCCAGTGGAATTTTCTTCGATTACCATTGGCGCAATCCTTGTCATCACAGGAATAAACCTGTTAGCACAAATTTACGCCATTGGTTATATGGAGATGGATTGGGGTTGGGCGCGTTTCTATTCCCTATTGGCATTCTTTGAAGCCGGAATGTGTGCGCTTGTCCTCTGCAACTCCTTGTTTTTCAGCTACATTATTCTGGAAATCCTCACCCTCGGAACTTACCTCTTAGTTGGGTTTTGGTTCAATCAGTCTTTAGTGGTTACAGGTGCCAGAGATGCATTTTTAACCAAACGGGTGGGCGACTTATTTCTATTAATGGGGGTGATTGCTATCTATCCCCTGGCAGGAACCTGGAATTTTACAGAACTTGCCGAATGGGCAAGTATGGCGCACATCGATCCAAAAGTTGCAGCGTTGTTGGGCTTAGCCTTAATCGCGGGACCGATGGGCAAATGCGCTCAATTTCCTCTCCATCTGTGGCTCGATTTAGCGATGGAAGGCCCAGTTCCCAGCACGATTTTACGGAACGCTGTGGTTGTTTGTACGGGTGCTTGGGTGCTAATTAAACTGCAACCCGTTATCGCGCTTTCTCCCTTGGCGGTGTCAGCCACATTATTTATTGGTGCTGTGACAGCATTGGGCGGTACGATGGTGGCGATCGCGCAAATTGACATCAAACGCACCCTTTCCTATCTAGTCAGCGCTTACATGGGTTTGGTGTTTATCGCCGTCGGCACTGGACAGACCGAAACTGCCCTAACATTAATGTTGACCTACGCCGTATCAATGGCTCTGCTGGTCATGAGCGTGGGTGCTATTGTCTGGAACACCATCACCCAAGACGTGACTCAGTTGGGGGGTCTGTGGGGTAAAAGACCTGCTTCGGCATTCGCCTATATTGTCGGCGTTGCTGGCTTGGTCGCAATACCTCCCCTCGGTGGTTTCTGGGCTTTAGTACAATTAGGCGAGCATCTTTCTAACACCCACCCCTGGTTGTTTGGACTATTGCTACTGGTGAATGGTTTAGCGACCTTTAGCTTAACCCGCGTGTTCGGCTTAGTGTTTGGTGGCAAACCCAAGCAAATGAGCGAGCGAGCGCCCGAAGTCCACTGGCCGATGGCGTTACCCATGTTGTTCTTAATGGGCTTCACCCTCCACGTTCCGCTCATCCTCCTGCAATGGCAACTTATACCCGACTGGTCAACCCTCAATACAACGGTTGCTGGGTTACTAGTTTTGTCTAGTGCAGTGGGTTGTGGACTTGGGTCATTCATTTATCTCAACAACGGCTTTGCCAAACCCGTGCGCTTTGGCACCCAGTCGCTGCAAGACCTCTTTGCCTACGACTTTTACACTGAAAAGCTTTACCGCTTAACCATTGTGTTTGTAGTTGACTCAATATCCCGGGTCATTTCCTGGGCTGACCGCTACATTGTGGACGGTGCGGTCAATCTGGTAGGAATGGCAACCGTCTTTGGCGGACAAAGCTTAAAGTACAACGTTTCCGGTCAGACCCAGTTTTATGCCCTAACAATTCTCTTTGGCATAGCTATCTTTGGAATCGTTGTGAGCTGGCCCATACTAGCTCGTCTTTCCCTGATTATTGGTGGCTCTTGAAACTTGTTAGTCACTAATTTATAGTGAATCTCTTAGAGGGGGTTAATAAAGCCTAAAAAAATGATTATCAGGCAAATATAAGGCAAAAAAACCTGAAATAGCTGACTTGATAAACCCCTCAAAGAATTTGTGATGTAGTTGTTTAAACTTGCAAAGGAAGATAGAAGTCAATGACTGTAAAAAAGTATAGAACGCATCTCTCAAGACGCAATGTACTCAAGTTAGGCGCTGGTGCTGTCGGGACAGGAGTACTCACAGCAGGACTCGGTTCTAAATTAGTTTTTCCCAACCAAGCCCTTGCCCAAGATGACATGATACCCGAACAGGCAGTGCAAAGGTTAATGGAGGGGAATCAACGCTTTGTTAAGGGAAAACCTGAAAATCCTCGCCGAAACATGGCACGTCTGACAGAAATTGCCAAAGTTCAGAAGCCGTTTGCAGCTATTCTGGGATGTGCGGATTCACGGGTTCCTTCGGAGATTGTCTTTGACCAGGGATTTGGAGATTTGTTTATATGCCGCATAGCGGGTAATGTCGCTACTCCAGAGGAGATTGGCAGCCTTGAATTCGGCACTTTAGTATTAGGGGCAAAAGTGATCATGGTCATGGGTCATGAAAGATGTGGTGCCGTAGATGCCACGATAAAAGGCGCTCAAGTTCCCGGTCAAATAGCCAGTTTGCTGGATGCCATTAGACCCGCCCTAAAAAATTCAGAATTCCAAACAGGCGATCGGCTTGAGAATGCCATAAAAGCCAATGTGTTGTATCAAATTGAAAAATTGAAAAAATCTTCAGTTATCTCTGAGTTAATTCAGAATGGCAAACTGAGAGTTGTAGGGGGATATTACGATTTGGATACTGGGATGGTAAGTATGGTGAGTTAGTCATTAGTTATTAGTCATTGGTCATTGGTTAGTGGTTAGTGAAACTATCAACTCCTATCCACTAACAACTAACAACAAATAACAAACAACAAGCCATGCTTAGTACTTTGATTTGGATACCCATCTTGGGCGCTGCACTAGTCGGGTTTTTCCCCGGAAACGTAGTAGGTACGCGGATACGTTCTGTCGCCCTAGCGATCGCAACAGCTATCTTACTCGTCACTCTCTGGCTTGGTTTTCAGTTTGATATAACCAATTCAGGAATGCAGTTTCAAGAGTCTTTACCCTGGATTCCCCAAATCGGCTTAACCTATAAACTGGGCGTTGATGGGTTGTCCTTCCCCTTACTAGCTCTCAGCAGTCTGCTGACGTTAATCGTTATCTTTAGCGGTAGGATGGAGATCGAGCGTCCTCGCCTCAAATACTCTCTAATTCTGCTCGTTAATGCTGGCGTTGCCGGAGCGTTTCTCGCCCAGAATTTACTGCTGTTCGTCCTGTTCTACGAAGTAATCTTAATTCCCCTTTACCTGTTAATTGCAATTTGGGGAGGCGAGAAGCGGGAATATGCAGCGATGAAGTTTCTCCTCTATACGGCAGTATCTGGGATTCTGATTCTAGGTGCCTTCTTGGGGATAACTTGGCTTTCCCACTCCACTAGCTTTGATTACGATGCAATTAACACGCAAGGATTATCCTTAACTGTTCAGCTTATTCTCTTAACCGCGATATTAGTAGGGTTTGGTATCAAAATCCCTCTGGTTCCCTTGCATACCTGGATGCCAGATGCTTATGTTGAAGCTTCTCCAGTGGTAGCCATTATTTTAGGTGGCATGGTTGCCAAGTTAGGAACCTATGGTTTGGTACGGTTTGGCTTGCAGCTATTTCCCGAAACTTGGTCGCTTGCGGCTCCGGGACTAGCGATAATCGGCGTAGTGAGCGTAATGTATGGGGCACTGAGTGCGATCGCGCAAAAAGACATCAAGCGCATGGTAGCCTATAGCTCCATCGGTCACATGGGCTATATCGTTGTCGCCACCGCCGCACTGACTCCCTTAAGCCTCTTGGGTGCTGTTTCCCAGATGGTTAGTCACGGTTTAATCCTGGCAATTCTGTTTTATCTAGTAGGTATTATCGAAGCCAAAGTTGGCACCCGCGACTTGGATGTTCTCAATGGTTTGATGAATCCCATGCGTGGTTTGCCTCTCGTTAGCGGCCTCCTAATTTTAAGTGGAATGGCTAGCGCCGGAATTCCTGGTTTAGTGGGTTTTGTCGCTGAATTTATGGTATTCCAAGGCAGTTATTCAGCATTCCCTTGGCAAACGCTTCTGTGTATTTTTGCCTCTGGCTTAACCGCCGTTTACTTCGTGATTCTCCTCAACCGCACCTGTTTTGGCAAACTCGACAACAAAACGTCGTACTATCCCAAAGTCCTGTTCGCCGAAAAAGCTCCTGCCTTCGTTTTAGCCGCCCTCATCTTGGTTTTGGGAATACAACCTACTTGGTTAGTGCGCTGGATGGAGCCGACTACCACAGCAATTGTTGTTGCGGCTTCAACTGAAAGTAATCAGCAAGTAGCGCTCAACTCTCAGCCAAACGTGGCAACCAACAAATAGTGAGTCCCGCCAGGGAATTAATTCCCTGGCTAATAGCTAAAGTCCTCTTAAGAGGACTAAAAGGCAATATTTAGAAACTATCCGAGAAGTGGATTCGAGTTTTGAAATCAAAGATAGATAAAGGTGTACACAGATATCCAGTCATTACTTAAAGGATTTTTCAGATAGGTTATTAGTCTACTAAAGTGGACTTGAGCTGTGAGCCGAGGAATTAATGCCTCGGCAGTTGAAAGCGATAGGTACAAGATTGGCAACTAGCAAAATCATCATTCTAAGCAAGAGAAATTAAGACCATGACCGCCACTCTAGATAAATCGGCTACAAGTCAACCGGATAAACCTAAATTGCCCCCTTCCACACATGAATTTGCTGAAGTCATTCACCGCCTAGAAGCTGGTGGTGCAATGATACCGGATACGCCGGAAAATCTAATGCAAATTGTTGGCATTTGGAAGGCTTATGCCGTGCCGATGGATTTCTACTGGCGCGATTTACTTTATATTGCTGAACGTGTCTTTTTAGAGCCGTTTCCCTTCTTTAAATACTTCCTACCTAAAGAGTATTTAGAGCTGCACAATCACTACGCTGGCGATGATGCCGATTTGCGAATTTGGCGCGGACCCGCTACTGCCCATCCCGAACTTTTGGAGTTCATAGAGAAGGGAGAAGCTGGTAAAATGCCCAAGTTGTTACACCACTTGTGGCACGATCGCATCAATATGGAGTTCGCTGAAGCCTGTATGCAGGCGATGCTTTGGCATCGAGGCATGGGTGGGCAATTTGACCCCTACCTAGATAGCGACGAGTACAAAGCCAATGCAGATAGGGCGATTAAGGCTTACTTCCAGGGAAATCCGGTGATGTTGGGAATCTATAAAGCGTTCCCAGACTTGTTCTTAGAGCAGTGCCGCCAGATGTCTTACTACAGTAACTTGGGGTTGTTCTGGGAAGTGATGGCTCCGGTTTTCTTTGAGGTGTCTGACCTGTATGATGAGGGGAAAATCACAACTGTCCCTGAGGCAATGAACTTTTTGGTGAATGGGATATTTGCGATCGCAGGTCGTCCCATCTACCACCACGTCTACATCCGGGGCGAATGCTACGAAATCATCCCCAAATCAAAAGGCTTCATGTGGTTGTATGAAGCGGCACTCCCTTATGTTGAAGCCGTTTTCTATCGCACCGCACCGTTCCGGGGAACCAAATCTTACAATGCCCAAGCCAAGCAAGTCCCCGATGAGCAGAAGGACTTCCACTACGGGGTTCTCTATGCCGATAAATTCCCTGTAGGTACAGCAGGCATTCCACCTACACTACTGATGCAGGATATGCTTCACTTCCTGCCTCCCTATCTCAAGGAATTTTATAAAGACCGTTGCCGGGGTGAGGATGATGTCCTCAACCAAATCGCGGTGACGTTCCAACGTTCTATGTATTGTGTTACCTCTGCGGTGTTTCAAGCGTTGCGGACAGCGCTTCTTTATCCGTTGGATGACCCAAACCCGAAGCACCTGCAAGCAAATCGGGCTTTCTTTGAGGCGCAGTTAGACCGTTTTGCTCGTCCTGAATATGGGATTCGCGATGCAGCACGTCTGCGGAATATTCAGACGCCGGATTATAGGTAGAACTCGATCCCCCCAACCCCCCTTTGTAAGGGGGGCTTTTTTTGGAGAGGTGCGATCGCACTACTTAGTGAGCAACGAAATCTCTCGCTTAATTTCCTGAAGCTTATTGTCGATTTGCTGGACTATATCAACCTTTGACTGCTCAGTATCGCTCAATTCATGCCGTTTTATCTCAATGTCTCTTAGCTCCTCATCGTAAAAACCTATTGTTTCTTCAATATTTACTTCATACTCTTTTCGCATTTCAGAAGCAGCCTTTCTAAAGTCTTGCCTTATCTCTGCTCTTGCCTGACGTAGCTTTTGCTTATGATCCTCTTCGTCTTGCTCTTGTTTCGCCGTTATAAAAACGTCTAAAACTACTCCACCTATGGCAAAAACGGAGCCTAAGCCTCTAATAAATTTAGCTCCTTTAACAGCACCCCACGGCTTGAATTTAACACCAAAGTTTTTGCCAATATTGTAAACCATATCTCGTGATGCTTTTGAAGCAAAATTACCAACTCCTTTAAGCAATTCAGTCCCTTTTCCTAAAAAGTATGGTGTCCCTGATTTATGACTAGCATTTTTATCATTAAATTGCTTTCTATCTACTGAGCGAATCTCTAACTCTTCTGCCAGAGTCCGTCCAAGCAAAGATTGTTCAAGCTCTTCAAGCTTAGATTTGAGTCTGTATACTTCGCTTTTCAGAGCTAACTGGATGCTTTCTAAAGCCTTTTCTGATACCGATTCAATTTCCCGCTCAGAGTTCCTGATTTCAAGATTTATCTCCTCTTCACCGTGGTAGCCATCTACTTTACTTGCTACCCGTTCTGCCAGCATTGTAACTTCATGTTCAAGCCTGTTCAGCTCGCCATGATAGGCGTTTCTGAATCTAATCTGCGAAGCTCTTAGTATTACAGCCTTGCGACGTAGTATTTCTAACAAATCACGGGTCGTTTTGTCACCTGTACTCAAAACGTCACTCGCTTGCTCAAGCATATCGACAGTACGGTGTAGAGGGGTAGCCAACCTAGCAGAAAGTTGATTTTTGTCAATCAGTTTTTGGAGGCAACCCAGAAAATCATTAAAATTCGATTCTGCAATCAGAAATTCCTTTTCTTCTTCATCCTGTTCATATCGAACTTTCAAATATGAGTCTGCATCGATAAAGCAGGTATAAAAATCACTGGGATGATAGGGATCTATAACTTTCAGGATTGTTGTGAGTAGTACTTCTGGTGTTCCAGACTCACGGCTCATCTTGTTAATCACCAGAACCATCTGACCGACTCTTTGCATTTCATCAGCTACTTTCTTAAAAAATGCAGCACCTTGAGGATTAAATAGTTCATTGGGAACGACAAAAACCAGTAGGTCGGACTTTGAGATTCTGTCTAGTGTTTTCTGATCGTGGTCTGTTTTTCCAGCATAGATACCTGGTGTATCAACTAACAAAACATTCTTCCAAGGATACTCAGTAACTTCATCAGTACAAATCTCAGCACTTATGCGAACCGTAGCATCTCCAGTCAAAGCCTTAATTAAGGTAGATTTGCCTGCATTGTACTGCCCAATAAAAGCAATAGTCAGTTTTGTTTGTTTTTTGTACTCATCCCAAAATTGCTCAAAATCTACGACTAATTTCTTAATTACATCTTCTGTTCGAGTGGTAAGAATGTCCAAAATCCCTTGAGATAGCTTCTCTACTCGTTCAGCTTGCCGTTTGAATTTAAAATCAGACACTTGAATTATTTCCTTTCCTAATTAACCTAATTTAATTCCAATCAGATAGCTCTTTTTCAATAAGTAGCTTCAAATTTTTCATCTCAGAAGCAGACTTTGCCACACCTTCTGTAATCTTGAATAAACCATTAATATAGGTAGCAAGT
>JALYGX010000151.1 GCA_030776905.1 Cyanobacteriota bacterium
GCATTACCCGCACCGCTTCAGGCGTCGTGGCTTGAATTTCCAACCGCACTGCCGAGCCGCCAAGCCGCCGTTTACGCAGTTCCTGCTCAATTGCTAATAGCAGGTCATCCGCTTCATCCTCCTCCACCGCCAAATCGGCATTCCGAGTAATCCGGAATGGGTGATACTCCGGGATATTCATCCCTGGGAACAGAGACTCTAAATTATGGGCAATCACCTGCTCCAGTGGGACACCCGTCCAAATTGCCACTTGTTTCCTTTGCCGTTGCCGTAACTCTTCGGGAAGAGGTACAAACCGAGGTAAGACTTGGGGCACTTTCACCCGCGCAAAAAATTCTTCTCCCGTTTCCGGGTCTTTTACAACCACTGCCAGATTGAGGCTGAGGTTAGAAATATGGGGAAAGGGATGGCTGGGGTCAACGGCCAAGGGTGTCAGGACAGGAAAAATTTGCTGCTCAAAGTAGTTTTGTAGGTAAAGTCGCTGTTCCTGGTTCAAGTCCATGTAGTCCAGAAGGTAAATACCCTCTCGCGCTAGCTGTGGTCGCAGTACCTTCTCAAAATGTTGGTGCTGTTCGATTACCATTGGCTGCAACCGCTCGCTAATTGCCTCCAGTTGCTCCCTGGGCGTCCGACCATCCGGTGTTAACTTCCGGACTTTTGCGGCTACCTGCTGCTTGAGAGCCGCAACGCGCACCATAAAAAATTCATCCAGGTTGGAGCTAAAAATTGCCAGGAATTTGAGGCGTTCTAGCAGCGGAGTTCGGGGGTCAGTCGCTTCATGCAAGACTCGCTTGTTAAACTCTAACCAGCTAAGTTCCCGGTTGAAGTAATATTGCGGGTCATTTAAGCTAATTTCCGTGACAGTTATTTTCGATTTAGACATAATTATGGGTTGACACTGTCCCGTTCCTGATTAATTTTGTGCAACATCAGCCTATTGTTGCTTGTTTGTGCCCTAAAACGCTTCACTCGCCTCGTGACTTTATCCTACCCTGAGCCGAAGGCTCTAGAACCTATCCTTCGGCAGGGAAATTTAGATTGTCGTCCATCGGAATATTAACAAGGCAAATTGAACAAATGGTTAAGAAAAGTTAAATACTGCCTAAGTGCCGATGCAACGGCTGAGAGCTACTGGGATGAAGATACTATTGGTAGGGTTTCAAAGTTTTTGATTCTCTTCTTCGAGTCTCTCCCACTCTTCAGGTATTATATTTTTCTGCAATTGTTCGCAGCGTTTAAGATAAAACATCGCGGCTCTATCTTGATCATTAACTTTTAGTATTTCATTGAACATTTGATAGGCTTGAAAAAAATATTGCTGGTAAAATAAAACAACACCTTGTTCAAATTCTCTACGAGTTTGTATCTTTAAATCTATAATTTTAGGTGGGTTACTATCGAAGACTTCAAAAACAGAAACTGATTCGGTCTTTCCTTTAACTTTAACTTTATCGATAAACCTATAGTTGTAGTGCGTGGGAGTAGCGAGACTCATTAAAGTTTGACCGCTGATCAGAATAGAGGCTCCATAAACTTTGGTTAAACTTTCCAAACGAGCGGCTAAGTTTACGGTATCACCAATGACCGTTCCTTCCAAACGTTGTTCCTCTCCAATCATGCCCAGCATTATACTACCCGTATGGATGCCAATCCCGATCGCGATCGGTAAATAGCCACTTCTTTTGCGGTGTAGATTATAAATTGAAACTTGCTTTTGCATATCGATAGCCGCTCGCAAAGCATCTTCAGGCAATTCGGGGAATAATGCCATCATTGCATCCCCAATATACTTATCAATAAATCCATTATTATTCCTAATAATAGGACTTACTCTTTTTAGATAAGAGTTGAGAAAATCAAAATTCTCTTTAGGAGTCATGCTTTCTGAAAGACTCGTAAAAGAGCGGATATCAGAAAACAATATTGTCATCTCCCGCTGAACTTGGTCGCCCAATTCAACGTCAATGATGCTCTGTTTTTCTAGAAATTTAAGGAATTCACGGGGGACAAAGCGGCTATAGGATAGATTAATTTTTGCTAATTGAAGATGGGTTCTGATCCGAGCTAGTAATTCATTTTTTGAAAATGGCTTGGTCAAATAATCATTCGCTCCAGAATTGAAGCCTTCTACCAAATCTACAACTTGATTTTTAGCAGTCAGTAAAACAATCGGTAGCTCGTTGGCTGGAAAATTTTCGCGGATTTTTTGACAAACTTCATACCCGGTCATTCTGGGCATCATAATATCTAGTAAGATTAAATCAGGCTTCAAGCCATTTTCAATTAACTCAATGGCTTTAATTCCATTGTCGATAAGAGTAATGGAATAATTTTCTAAGGAAAGCAGATTAGAAAGTACCTGAAGATTAATCGGCTCATCATCCACGATTAATAGATTAAATCTTTTTTTAGGGGGAGCTAGGTATTCTCTATGACTACCGAGTTTTAGTTCTTGACCTTGTATAGCGTTTAAATCTCTAATTTTTGAGATAAAGTCTATTTTTTCTAGACGTGCATTAGTGTTAATAACCGAGAACAGAGTTGGGCGGTACACCGTCTTATTTTCAGTTTCTACATTCTTTGACAGTGGAAGGGTAAAGGTAAACCGCGAACCTTTTCCTAACATGGATTCCACCCGAACTTCCCCTCCATGCAATTCCACCAGTTGTTTTGTTATAGCTAAACCAAGCCCGGTTCCTCCGTAGGTTCTGCTAATTGAGCCGTCAGCTTGCTCAAAGGATTCAAAAATTCTGTCTAATTTATCAGCAGTAATGCCAATGCCAGTATCACTCACTGTAATCTCTAGCATCCTGGGCTGTTTTCCCTGAGACAGAAGGATTTTCGGAGGGTTGAAAACCACTGCTGAAACTTCTATTCTTCCTGCTTCAGTAAATTTAATAGCGTTGCCAATCAGATTATAAAGAACTTGTTGAATTCGATTCTCATCTGCATCTACCGCTGGAACGTCAGGGGAAATAGCATTGATTAACTGCAAGGATTTTTGGCTGGCAAGGGGCTGAGAAAGCGTTAAAACTACATCGGTAAGTTCTCGTATACCGATCGGTTTAATTTGCAGTTCGATACTTTTGTGCTTGAGTTGAGAAAAATCTAAAATATCGTTAACAAGATTAGAAAGTCGCCTACCGCTGGCAGCAATCATTAAAAGATTAGCAACTTGTTCTTGACTTAGCTGCCCTGTCGCCCCATCAATCATAGATTCAGCAATGCCGATAATACCGTTTAAAGGGGTGCGGAGTTCATGGGAGGTGTTAGCTAAAAATTCATCTTTCAGTTTATCGATTTCTGAGAGTTCTGTATTTTTAGCTTCGAGACTTTCTGTATAGGTTTTAATTCGTTCAATCATGCTATTGAACGACTTCGCCAGATTCCCAATTTCATCCTTCGAGCTAATCTTGACACGGACATCGAGGTTGCCTGCTGTAAATTGAGAAACCTTTTGAGTTAAGTGAATGAGTGGTTTAGTCAGGATTTGTCCCATAATCACCGCCGCCACCGTTACCATAGCCGCAATGACTATAGCCAAAACTACGGCGGCACGGGTTTGAGCTTCAATGGGGGCAAGAAAAGCTTCCTGCGGTTGAGCAAAGATGACAAACCACGGTTCACTTTTTAGGGTGGCGATCGCAACTGAGTTCAATTGAGTGCGAGTTTCGACGAGTCGCGTTGTAAAGTGGGGTGTAGGCGATATCTCAGGCGTCCTCGTTGGCTTACGAATCGCATGATCTAGAGCGTTTTTAAGGGTGGGTAAGTTAGTTGAGAGTTGGGCGTCGGGTAGTATGGGTAAGCGTCCCTCAGCTTGTAGTTGCTTTACCAACGCTGGAGGTAAGGGGACGATGGATTTGAACGCCAATTCTGGCACTAGGCCGTGAGCGAGGCGAATGTAATGTTCATCTAGTAAAACGGCAAAGGACTTTGGTCCAGCGAGGTCAGTTTGTCGGATAATCAACTGCTGCACCACCGTCGCGTTGTAGGACACGCGCAGGACACCCACGACAACTCCCGCAGCATCACGGACTGGGTTGCTGAAATAGATATTGACTAATCCAGGAACCGTTGCCGACAACCGCATGGCAGAGACATAGGGCAATCCCGTTTTGAGCGGTTGAATGAAGTAATCGCGATTGGATTCGTCTTTACCAATATCTGGGGTGTAAGTATCCAGTACATTCCGCCCTTGGAGGTCAAGCAGCCCATAGGAAAAGATATTGACGGTATCTTGGCGGCTGAGACTACGCAAGGTAGCTCCCGCTACTTTTTCTTCAGGACTACCTGTTCGTACTTCTGGGGGGAGGCTTAAGTAGTTCGCTAATCCCGGCAAAATCGCTTCGACGCGGACATCATCCAAAATAGATGTAATTAAGGTATCAATACTAGTTGCCGTTTGAGACGCTACCGCAAAAAGGGCTTGATTGGCATTTTGGGTGAGGGTTTCTTGGGTGGTGTATTTGTTGATGAATGTCAGCAGGATTAATGGGATGAGCGCCACCGCCAAGAAAGAGACGATCAGCTTATTGCGTAGAGTATAGAGTTTGGCGATACGCATTGCTTGCCTTCTTGGTTAGAAGCTACTGCAAAAAAGATGAATTCAGTAATTGCTTGAGGTCTGGAAGACGATTTAGACTGCCAGTCCGGGCAAAGAAATTCGAGTAAAGTTGGGTAGTGTAGTGCAATGACTCGGTGGTAGTGCCTGGGGTAAAGGCTTGTCTATTGTCGCTCAAGGTGAGTAACTTGACGCCTTCGAGGGAAATTGCCTCCGGTTCGAGTTTGAGGGCTTTGGCGATGAGGGCATTCCCCTCCTGCGGGTTCGCTTTCCAATAGTCTACTGCGTGAAACCAAGCCCGGACAAAGGCACGTATATCATTGGGTCGGTTCCGCAGCACCGAACCCTGAAACACAATGACATCGGGAATCAAACCTGGGGTTTGCTCACTAGTAAATAGTACCCGCAAACCTGCTTTGACTCCCTGCGAGACATAGGGTTCCCAGGTGTGTCCGGCTTGAATTTTATCGGTTTGGATGAGTGGAAGAATTTGCTCTCCTCTAGCGTTGGTAAGCGTGATATCCTCAGCCGTCATACCATTGACTTCCAGCATCTGGGCAACAAACAATTCACCGAATCCGCCTAAGCGAGTTCCAACCCTGGTGCCCTTTAAATCGCGCACGGTCAGAATCTGGGGTTGAGCGATCGCAGCATCGGCACCCACTGATATATCC
>JALYGX010000152.1 GCA_030776905.1 Cyanobacteriota bacterium
GGGGCTGAAACTCCATCGATCGAAACTGCCCAGTTCAGACCTAACTGAGGCACCCAGGCATATTGCTCCACGAGTTGAAAAGTAGCGCTGCTCGGATCGTAATGCTTCCAAAAGACGTAGCACATCAAAACAAAGTCTGCGATACCCACACCTAGGGCGTACCACCGCACGCGCTTGCCGTCTTTATCAGGCAGAAAAGGGATAAGCAGTGCAGCAACGAGCGGCAGCAGGACAATCGCGGTAAGCCAGGGAAATCGATCCGCTATCATGGCAGTAGGAAAAAATACTTATTTCTGAATGTCATTATCTTATTAAACTTTGTAAATACTTGTTCATAAATCTTTCCCCCAGATAGCTATAGACGGATTTATGGTGAAGAGGTTATTGCAAAAAATCACTGGGGAGACTACTAAAGACACAGGGCTAGAAATACGAGCTGAAGACCAAGGATTGACCGATTAACAACATCGACCTCTAATGGATTGTATTGAAGTAACAGGGATTCGTTGCTACGGTTATGTAGGCTATTTGCCAGAAGAACAGGTACTAGGGCAGTGGTTTGAGGTTGACCTGACATTATGGCTGGATTTGACCGCTGCCGGACAGAGTGACGATATTAGCGATACCCTTGACTACCGTCGTGCGATCGCAACAGTCAAGCAGCTAGTGAAAACCTCGAAGTTTGCATTAGTAGAAAAGTTAGCCAATGCGATCGCGGATGCTATCCTAAAACTGGATCGGGTGCAACAAGTTCGAGTTCGGTTGATTAAATGCGCCGCCCCCATCCCAGACTTTGACGGCAAAATCATAATAGATATTACTAGAACGCATTCAGCAAGGTCTTAGCAGTCTTCAATCGCGAACGCTTCCTGCTAATGGGTGAATTTTAATTCATACAATTGGATGACCTATTTGTATAAAGCTGTGGCGCAGTTGTCAATACTAACGTGAAGAAAAAGCCTTAAAGTCAGCTAGCTTATAGTTAGCCGAAGAATGCTAATGCGATCGCCGCCGGCTGTTGCTAATGTAACAAAATATTTAAATATTTAATTATTAAGGCATCATAATAATTAAAGAAGCCTTTGCAAATCGCAAAATTTCTATGCACTGCGACTAATACCAGCCTGGTCAGACCCTGGAGGAACTGCCATGACCAACGACGCCTCAAGAAAAACGGAAGCTGCTCGACTTGATGAAACGAGGCAAAGCGATCCAGACGAATTCTTCTCGCCTCGTCATAGGAGGAAGAGAAAGTTTGGCTGGCAGGGTGTGGCGCTGGGTGTAGGGTTAGGCATTGCTCTTTCCGCAGGCGCAGCGACGCTGCTTCCCAAGCTGGCTTCAAAAGGTAAACCTGAAACTAAAACTCAACAGCAAGCACCACCAAGTCAAACGGTGACTGTGGCATCCGCTCAAGCCAGCCGCATCGCCCGTGTGCTCAATACCACGGGAACAGTAGCCGCCCGCGACCTCGTCCCCGTTTTACCCCAAGCAAATGGCTTACAAGTTAAGCAAATCCTTGTAGGTGAGGGGCAAGAGGTGAAAGCAGAACAAGTCATGGCAGTTTTGGATGATTCAGTCCTGAGAGCGCAAATTGAAGGTGCCAAGGCGGAGATCGAATCAAAGCAAGCCACGGTGCAGCAAAGGCAAGCCGCGTTACAACAAGCTCGTGCTACCCAAGCCGATGCTCAACGCACACTTGAACGTTTCCAAATTCTGGCAAATAACGGAGCAATTAGTCGTCAAGAGCTGGACACGCGCAGCACAACCGCCGCAACAACAGCAGAAGCAACTCGCGTTGCCCAGGCGAATATCGGTACAGCTCAAGCCGATGTCCGCAGCAGTGTGGCAAAGCTACAACAACTACAAACTCAGCTAGGACAAACAGTGGTTCGCGCTCCCGTCAGCGGCGTTGTAGCGGAGAAAATTGTTAATCTGGGCGATGTGACCAATGGAACTCAAAAACTCTTCACGCTCATAGGTAATGGGGCGCTGGAACTTCAAGCGCAGGTTCCCGCAACCCAATTGTCCCAAGTGCGAACGGGCGCATCAGCGAAAATTACCTCCGATAGCGATAGCCGCGTCAGTCTATCAGGAACAGTCAGAGAAATTGCCCCTTTAGTTAATGCCCAAAGTCGTCAGGCACTGGTGAGAATTGACGTGCCAGCGACAACATTGCTGCGACCGGGAATGTTTGCGCGGGCGGCGATTACAACGACAACAAACACCGGGGTGACGGTGCCGAACAAGGCAGTCCAGCCACAAAGCGACGGCAGCACTATGGTTTTCCTGCTATTGGGTGAAGACAAAGTTCAAGCCCGAAAGGTAGAAGTAGGGGAAATTGTCAATGGTGGCAATGTCGAAATTAAGAACGGTTTGAAACAGGGCGATCGCGTTGTTGTCGCGGGTGCTGGATATCTCAAAGATGGCGATCGCGTCAGGATTGCAAGTCAGTAATGCAGTTATTGGTCATTAGTCATTAGTCATTAGTTACGTGGTTGTTGGTCAAACAACAAACAACAAACAACAAATAATAAACAAATGTCTTTTAACATCTCTACCTGGTCGATTCGGAAGCCAGTTCCGACAATTGTTCTGTTCTTAATTTTGACGGTAGTCGGCTGGTTCTCCTTTACCGAACTCGGAATTGATGCCAACCCAAATATCGATGTTCCAACCGTTTCGGTCACGGTAACCCAACCGGGCGCAGGACCGACAGAACTCGAATCCCAGGTGACGAAAAAAGTTGAAGATGTGATCGCGGGTTTGGGTAATATCGACAACATGATCTCGACCGTTAACGATGGAGTTTCCACTACCGTCGTTAACTTCGTCTTAGGTACCGATAGCGATCGCGCGACCAACGACGTGCGCAATGCGATCGCCCAAATCCGCCAAAACCTTCCCCAAGACGTTAACGAACCGATCGTCAAGCGTCTGGAATTTGCTGGGGGTCCCATCATGACCTATGCAGTCGTCTCCCCACAGCGCTCGGTCGAAGACTTAAGCTACCTAGTTGACCAAACAATTAGCCGCGCCTTACTGGCGGTTCAGGGCGTTGCCCAAGTGAAACGGATTGGTGGAGTTGACCGGGAAATTCGAGTTAACCTCGAACCCAGCAGCCTGCAAGCCCTTGGCATTACCGCCACCCAAGTCAACGATCAAATTCGCGCCTTCAACGTCAACTTACCCGGAGGACGAGGTGAGGTAGGAGGAAGCGAACAAAGCATCCGTACTTTAGGTAGTGCGCCCAATGTGGATGTGTTGAAAACTTACGAAATCGTGCTTCCCAATGGCAGCTCGGTTCCCCTATCCAGTTTGGGAGAAGTCACCAACAGCTTTACCGAAGTGCGGCAGTCGGCACTGCTCAATAGTAAACCTGTCGTTGCTTTCCAGGTATTGCGCAGCACTGGTAGTACTCTAGTAACGGTAGAAGAGGGCGTCCGCAAAGCCGTAGCGAACTTAGGAAAAACGCTGCCTGGAGATGTCAAGCTACAACTGATTTTCACGCGAGCTGACTTTATCCGCGAATCTTACGATAACACCATAGATGACCTAATCATGGCGTCTGTGCTGGCAGTGGTAACGATTCTCCTCTTTTTGCGCAACTGGCGAGCTACGTTGATTACGGCGGTGGCGCTGCCCTTGTCCATCCTTCCCACCTTTGCCGTGCAAAAATGGCTGGGCTACACCCTCAACAACATGACTTTACTAGCGTTAGCGCTAGCCATTGGCAACTTGGTCGATGACGCCGTTGTGGAAATTGAGAACATGGAACGCCACATGGAAATGGGTAAAAATCCCTTGCAGGCGGCGCTAGATTCATCGGAGGAGGTGGGTTTGGCAGTGCTGGCTTGCGCGGCGACCATTATTGCTGTCTTCTTGCCTGTGGCGTTTATGGGCGGCGTTCCGGGTCAGTTTTTCCAACCCTTTGGAGTAACAGTTGCGGTTTCTACGATATTCTCCACCTTGGTAGCGCGGACGGTGACTCCAATGATGGGGGCTTATTTGCTGAAGGATAAAAACGTAGGAGCGAATGGACACCCGCCTGTTAAGAAAAAAAGGCGATTCTTTCCCTCCTTCACGTTCCCCTTTGCGTTTTCCCAACGATTTAAACCCTATAAAGGGATGTTGACCTGGGCATTGCGGCATCGGCTGACCACAATACTGTTGGCGATCGCGTTTTTCATTGGCTCTCTCATGCTCATTCCTTTGATTCCCAAAGGATTCATCGATAGCGGTGACCTCGGTCTTTCAACAGTTACGGTGGAACTCCCTCCCGGTTCTACGCTACAGGACACCAACAAAGTCGTGCAACAAGCCACCGGGCTAATTCGACAAAACCCAGCCGTTAACAGCGTCTTGGCAACAATCGGGTCAGGTGGATCTGGCAATAAGGCGGGTAGTGTAAATCAGGCAACCCTGTCCGTTCAACTCAAAGAAAAAGAAAACCGCGATATCTCCCAGCCTGAGTTTGAGCAGCAGTTGCGTCCGCAATTCCAACAAATTCCAGGAGCGAGAATTAGTTTCCAATCTCAAGGAGCAGGGGGCGGCAAAAAGGATTTATCCATCGTTCTCAAGAGTGAAAATCCCGAAGTCTTGGCGCAAGCGGCTGATGCTCTAGAAAAGCAGATGAGAACGCTGCCGAATTTGGTGGAAGTAAGTTCCAGTGCGAGTTTGGTGAAGCCGGAGATTGTGGTTGTGCCCAATCCAGCTCGTGCAGCGGATTTGGGAGTAACGGTACAAGCGATCGCTCGCACGGCATCCCTTGCCACAATTGGAGACAACGAAGCGAATCTTGCTAAGTTTAATCTCCCCGATCGCCAAATTCCAATTCGAGTTCAGATCGACCCCAAAGCACGGGACGATATGGATAGCCTGAGAAATCTCCAAGTGCCAGGTCAAAATAACACCTTGGTTCCCTTAGTAGCGGTTGCAGATATCCGCTTTGGTAGCGGTCCTGCCCAAATTGACCGTTATGACCGCTCGCGTCAGGTTTCCGTAGAAGGCAACTTACAAGGCATTGCGCTGGGAACAGCACTGGCACAGGTGAAGAAGCTCCCGGCAATGAATCCCCTCCCTCCGGGTGTCGCCGAGCAATCCTCCGGTGATGCCAAGATTATGAGCGATATTTTCGGTCGCTTTGGCGGTGCTTTGGCGCTGGCGCTAATGTGTATCTATGCGATTCTGGTCTTGCTGTACAACAATTTCCTGCATCCCATCACCATCATGGCTGCCTTGCCCTTGTCTTTGGGCGGCGCACTGCTGGGTTTGATGATGGCTCAAAAAGCCTTGGGATTGTATGCATTGATTGGGGTTGTTTTGTTGATGGGGGTTGTGACGAAAAACTCAATCCTGCTCGTTGACTATACGCTGATCAACCTGGAAGAAGGTAAGCCAAGGTTTCAGGCGCTGGTGGATGCTGGGCTATCTCGCCTACGACCGATTTTGATGACTTCCCTAGCGACCATTGCGGGAACTGCTCCCTTAGCTTTCGGAATTGGTGCAGGGGCTGAGGTGCGCAGTCCAATGGGAATTGCGATTATGGGTGGCTTTACAACGTCCACGCTGCTGACACTTGTGGTCGTTCCGGTGCTGTTTACCTATGTGGATAATTTCCAACACTGGATTCTAAATCTAGGGAAAGGTGGGGTTGGCAGGAAGGGACGCAAACAGACGGATGTAGAGGTTGACGACGCTCAAGAAATGGCCCCTACTAACAATGGAAAAGCAAAACTTCCAGCGGGTAAGTAGTTAGACTTATCTTGAACGGGCTGAATTAAGCTGCACTTTATTGACCCCCGGCTGTTGCCCTCTTTGAACTTAAGGGGGACTACAGAGGGGGTTACTGATGCGAGTGCAAGGATATGAGGAATTGGTATGAGTCATTTTTAATTGTGATCAGCATTGTCTGTTGCTTGGGATAGCTCAGACGTTTTAAGTTCCGCCGCCGCTTTCTCCAGCGCCCTGCTAGCCTTTCGGTTTCCAGTTCTCCAAGTGATGCCGCTCCAAGCTTCCAGAATCTCCCAATCCCTGATACCTTGAGATTCGAGATAATAGATTGCCTCTGCAACCTTTTGCCGTAGCTGTTTGGTTGAGAGCGGCTTGGAGTCCAGTTCTGCCAAGATATCAGGTAGAGCGTTAGTGTTGTAAATGTCTTTTTCTTTAGTCATAAATACGTTAGCAGCGCAACTCTACAAGAGCCTCGCCTTCTTTCCCTTGCTTTAATTTTAGATTTTTTAACCCGAAGCTGAAGCAAGAAGTCGGGTGTAGTTACTCACGGTTGTTCAGGGCACAATTAAACCTTTCCTTTTGCTGCTGGCGCTTGGCTCCAGTCTCTATTTCTTTTTAATCTTTTCTGCATCCTCCAACAGTGTCCTAACCTATGTGACTACGGCTATACCCCTCTTCTGTCACTCTCCGAAAACATTTACCATTTCTGAACTTTAGAGCCTTTGTATATGAAGCGATCGGCAG
>JALYGX010000153.1 GCA_030776905.1 Cyanobacteriota bacterium
ATGTTTGGGGCAATGTCCTGAAGTATAAGGATTTTAATGATTTTGATGTCATTATTGATCGTCCTTGTTACGGTCATTCGGATGAATTTGTTTCTGAGTTCTTTTTTGAAGTTTCAGAAATAGAAAAACATTTTCCAGATTTTAACTGGAAGGCTCATCAAAATGATTATTTTTGTACAGGCACCTTTTTTGGCACAAGAGACATTTTCAGTTTGGACGAATATAGTAAAATCCTAGATTTCACAGAAAAGAATCCCGGAATCTTTAAGTATGGTGAGATGGGGTTCTTGAATTTCATGCTTTTCCGGGCGGCTGATGAAGGTAGAATCCGCCTTGGGCAGGCAAATATGCAGCTGATTGTTCCAGATTTTGAGCAGGAGGAACTGAAAAAGCGTTTTCCTGTCAAGGAAACTGGGCCAGTCGTGCAAGATGACGAAGCAATTGTCATTCACTGGTGTGGGCCAAAGCCAATGTTGTCAACGTCCAAAGCCTACTCAGATCCAATGAGCTTTTGTCGGCGGCAGTTTATTCAGCGAGAGCGGGGATATACCGGAGCCACCGCTGATTTTTGGCTAAAAGTAGAGGATTATTTAAGCTTGCTGAATGTTTACAAAAATAAAGCTATTCGCCGCTTGTCCAAGCACAGTAAGAAGCTAATTTCTAGCAAGTAGTCTTGAATCTGATTGCATAAAGCTTGGGGAGTGGGGAATGAGGAGTAAGGAGTAGGGTAAAAGTCCTTTGCGTAGAGCTATTAACTTCATTTAAAAACTCTTCTCCACTCTTCTCTCACTAATCCCTATTTCAAATGAAACTAAAGACTGAAAGCTCAATTTCTGGTTTACTGTGTCTTGCTTTGGTGGGTGCGATCGCATCTGTCCCACAAACATTAGCCTTAGCCTCAACAATCCCTGAACTACTCTCACAACTATCAGATTCTGCGTTAGAGCAAGCGCAAAAACCTAACCCTCTGTTTCTGGTTCAGCAGAATGGTTTGTATGGTTATATGGCTTCGACAGGAAAGCTTGTAATTGAGCCAAAGTTCGATGTCGCGTCCTCTTTTTCTCAAGGACTAGCTGTTGTCGTAATTAATAATAAATTCGGCTACATTGACTCCTTAGGAAAGATGATTGTCCAGCCACAGTTTGATTGGGCGTATCGCTTTTCTGAAGGAAGAGCGGAGGTAGGGATTGGTGGTAAGAGCGGCTATATCGACACTCAAGGCAACGTAGTTGTATCGCCACAATTTGAAGATGCCTCAGAGTTCTCAAACGGATTAGCAGCGGTCAAGCTTAATGGAAAGTGGGGTTATATTGATACTTCTGGCTCAGTTGTAATCAAGCCACAATTTGATAAAGCTTTACGCTTCAGTGTAAGCGAGGGTACACCAACAGGCATAGGACTAGCTGCTGTCTTGATTGACGGCAAGTGGGGCTACATCAATCAATCCGGAAAGATGGTTATCCCACCCCAATTTAATCAAGCAGGTATTTTTTCACAGGAGCTAGCCGCCGTACAAATTGGTAAACAATGGGGGTACATTGATAACTCTGGGAAGGTTATCATTTCGCCACAGTTTGAAAAAGCGTTAAATTTTTCTAATGGTTTTGCAGGAGTACAAATTGGCAATCAGTGGGGATACATTGACACAAAAGGGACAACTGTTATTTCACCAAAGTTTGAGCAGGTGGGAAATTTCTCAGAAGGTCTAGCTGTAGTAGTAATTGGCGGCAAGTACGGCTACATTAACGAATCTGGTTCAATTGTAGTTGAGCCAAAGTTTGATCAGGCTTTTGACTTTAATAATGGACTAGCAACAGTACAGATTGCTGATAGGTACGGCTATATCAATACTCAGGGAGATTATGTTTGGACTCCCACTAATTAAAGTCAAATTGCTCAGAATCGCATTGCTCCAGTTTTGATGTTATCGTCTTTTTCGAGTTCTTCTTGTTCAATGGTGGTTGTTTCCTGATACTCGGTTCTCATCTCTCTAGTAGTAGGCAGAGGAACAGGCTTATCCACACCATTAATAACGGCTCCCAACAACGGAAGTTCAGCTTCTGTTAATTCCTCAACAGCTTCAGCAAGTATGCTTTCCTGGGTGTAGCCTGGTCGAGTAACGATTACAATGCCGTCAGTTAGAGGTTCAATTAATAAGGCATCATTGCAGCGTGAGAGGGCTGGCGTGTCGATGACGACAAAATCAAAGCGACCACGAGCGTCTTCTAAAAACTGTTGAAGTTCGCTGGATTCAAGAATAGCAGCGGCTTGTCGCTGTGGTCCAGGACTGGGCATAATATACAGATTCTCAATATTGGGGACTAAGCGAATACAGTCACTTTTGGCACTGTAGTAGCGTAAAGGTTCAATTGTAGCGTTTGGGTCACAGACGACTTTAAGAGATTTCGCTAGAGAAGGCGATCGCAAATCTCCCTCTACTAACAGAGTACGCTTACCCGCTTGTGCCGATGCGATCGCTAAATTATAAGCACTCACCGACTTTCCCTCTCGCTCAACCGTACTGGTTAGCAACACCACCCTCAAAGATTTATTTTCCACACGCCGCAGGTTACTACGGAACCGCTCATAGAACTCCAAATACGGAGAATCAGGCTTCGCCAAAATCGCTGTATCACCCTGCTCTGGATCGAGAAACATCACAAGGGGTAATTCTGCCAACACTGGCACCTCACGTTGCGCCAATGATTGCCGTATCTCTTCTGGCGTATGGGACGTGTTATCCAAGGTTGCTAGCAGCAGAATTAATCCGCCAGCAACTAATAGAGCGATAAAGGTACCAGCTCCTAACGTCACTACTGGATTTGTTACTTTCTCTTGCTCAATACTCACTTGTGGAGCCTGGGCAACACTCAGACTACTGACTGCCTCCGTCTCAGCGGCTTTAGCATCGGCTAGTCCCGTCAGCAACTTATTGTAAAAATCCTGTTGTAGCTGAACCTGCTGAGCTAGTCGTCCCCGCTCTAGCTGTTTGTTGGGTAGCCCCTGATACTGTTCCCGGAGTTGTTGCTCTGTTCTCGTTGTGGCTTGCAGTTGCTGTCGAAGGGTATCTTGCTGGGTTTGTAAATTACTCAGTGCATTGGCGAGTTGCTGCCGTGCTGGGTCGAGGCTACTATCTTGCCGGATTTTACCAGGTAACGGTGCCGCTACACCATTACCTCCTAAGACTTCAGTCGCTCGCTCCCGTAGCAGGGTTTCATACGCCTCTTTCTGTCTAAGTATGGCAACCATCTGCGGGTGTTCGGGGCGCAAATCCCGACTGAGAATTTCTAGCTGCGTCTCTGCTTGTAGAAGCTGCGCTCGGAGGTTGGCGATAATGGGGTCAGCACTGAGAGCAGAAGAGGTATACGCTTGGTCAGGTGTCAAACCCAGCTTGTTGACCAGGCTGTTGATTTGTGCGTCAATGCTGGAGAGTGTGATTTGAAGCTGTCGCTGCTGTTGTTGGCTATCGGTAATTTCCTTCACTAAGGTGCCATCTTGGGCAGCAAATAGAGCAGGTCCTTCCGTGCGATCATAGCGTTCTAGCTGCTGTTCAGCATTTCTGAGCGCTTTTTGTGCCTCAGGTAAGCGTTTTTCTACCGATCCAGTAATCGCTCGGACTCGTGCTGAGTTGATCAAACGGCTTTGTTCGACCATCTTCTGCATCAGCACGTCCAAAACGGTTTTTGCTGTGGTTTGATTATCAGCGGTGTATTCGATCTCAATGACAGGTGCTACAGGTGCATCATCTTTTTTGCCTTCTTTCGGCAACTTAAGCTTAAGCTTACGGATGATGTCTTGTGGTTTAACTTGTGCCTGGACTGCCGCCGCATTCACCACATTATCTGCCAGGAGAATCTCTGGTGTCAGTTGTCTCCCTTGTTCTTGAATCTGCACCCCTGTTGTTGAAAACGATGTTGCTGGAGTGTTGTAC
>JALYGX010000154.1 GCA_030776905.1 Cyanobacteriota bacterium
GCAGACTTTGTTTATTTAACGCCGACTTCAATGCGCTTGGAACTTTCCCCAGATCACGACTCTTCAGCTTGGAGGATTTTTGGAACTTTGAAGAAGTCACCATCCTGGTCAGGAGCCTCTTTAAGAATAGCTTCTCGGTCAGGGTAGGGTCGCAGTTCATCCGGTCGTGTCACGTTACTGACATCAATCGCCCGTGTAGTCGGCGGGACATCAGTAGTGTCTAATTCACTTAGCTGTTGAAAATATTCCAGAATACTACTCAGTTGAGCGGTCATTTGCTCTTCTTCCTCCGGTGTCATCTCCAACCGGGCAAGATTAGCAACTTTGTGAACTTGTTCGCGGTCAAGCATAAGAATTGTTAAGTGTTAGTAGTTCAGTGGTCATTAGTCATTGGTCAATGTTAAAAAACTAAGCACCAATGACTAATGACAGGCTAAACGCAAATGACTGATGAGTATACCTAAAAGTAAATATCCATTGCTGAGCGACCTGTGGTTTTGAGCCAGTTTTGTGCCTCAATGTAGTTGTTGGGGGCAAGGCGAATTGCTCGTTTCCAATATTCAGCCGCTTGGTTATACAAAGCTTCTGCTGCTTCGGCGTTTCCAACTTCTTTTGCCTTATCACCCTGGTAATGGTAAATCACGGCAATGTTGTTGAGTGCTTGAGGCAGACGAGCGTTGAAGTCAAGCGCTTGATGATAAAGGTCTAAAGCTATCTCATGTTCGCCGTTGCTGGCGTGAATCAGCCCCATGTTGTACAGAATATAGCTGCGATCGTAGGGGTCTTCCTCTAGAGTCAGAGCTTCTTTGTAGTTATCCAAGGCTTCGGCATATTCACCATCAGCCTGCGCTGTCATACCGTCTCGGTAGTAGGCAAAGGCTTCTTTCGCTTTCTTGTTGGTAGGCATAACCTTCAGGATTATATCTGCCATTACCGTAAAGCTTTTGTCGATGAAGTTATCGTTACGTTGAGATCTTGGCATGGATGCTTCTCGTGTTGTCGCGCTCAGTTGATCAGACTAACTTGTCTGCTGGAAATTTTTGAAGACTTACTTGTTAATTTAACGTTCATTGGCAGCAGTTTTGGGCATCTGGGCAAGGACGCGATCGCCTCCTCTCCCACAAACCCATTAAAAATAAACTTGATAGACTCGCTAGTTCTTTCTGCCACGTTGCCCTAGTCCCCAGTCTCTACTCGCTGAGGAACCCCCTGAATAACAGGGCGAACTTCGGAACGGTCAAAGACTCCTGGATTACCTGTCCAGTTAAAGTCGCTAATCCGGAAGCTGATAGAACCCAGTTGCTGGACTGGATTGTAGCGTAGCTGAATATTGTAGGCGCGACGACTGTATTCCAACAAATAATCCGTGCTGATTTCCTGACCCGTATTTAAGTTAATGGCTGTCTGAATACCAAACCGAAATGGTCCGTAGAGTTGTTGGGTGATACCAGCCGACAGAACGCTAGTATCTGCGACTCGGTCAAACAGGAATGGTGATAAACCATTACGCACCACCTGAGTGTAGCTGAGGTTAAACCCGGTGTAGTCCAGAAAAGGTCGAGAGAAATGACCGAATTGCCCACTCAGCCCAATCGTACCACTCAGAGATTGCTGACTATCACCGCTAGTATAGGCACTGGCGACACCCGTAAGGCTTGTACCCAATGCCACGTAGGGAACGACCGGGGCGGGTGTATAGCGCAATCCCTCAGTTGGAGTAGCTGGCAAACCTCGACCTTGCCAGAGTACAAACCCTTTGCTCAAGGTTGCACTGCCTTCAAAGCGCCCCAAGCTGGTGCGATCATTTGTTCGGACTGGTTCGAGCAAGTCTAGTCTATCTGTATCAGCGTTAATATACTGAGCGCCTACTTGGTAGTTGAGATTGATGCCAGTGTTGCCTAAGGGAATGTTTGGCGAACTCAGGACTGCACCGAAGCTACTTTGAACGGTTTGGAATCCAAGGGAACCATTGAAGAGGCGATCGCGATAGCTATATCTCACATTAAGCGTATAAGGGCGAGTTGTGCCGATAATCTGCTGTAGCTGCAAACTTGCCCGTGTTTTGTCTTCTAAGTCAGTGGGATCGAGAGTCGTAAGAACCGCTCTCCCCGTGACCGTTGTCCGGGGTCCAAGAGTGGCATTGAGTCTACCTCTGACGCCAAAAACCGAGGGGTCAATGATGCTCCCCTCCGAGATAGCTTTCTGGATAAAGTACTGAGGTGTCACACTCAATCGCACACCGGGTGTGTTGAGGATCTGGAACGGGCGCTCAACAAACAAGCCACCGCGATCGGTGCCATCATACCCAATGTTGAACAGACCCGGTTCCCGTGGGCGACGGTCGATCGTGATGCGATTACGGAATGTCGGCACTTCCAAACCTTGATCGAAAACCAAGCGGGAACGAGAGGTAACAATTTCATCGACTAAAGGCTCAACCCGCGTAAACCGAGCCGTATCTGCCCGCAATTCCAATTCTGGTGGTGAAAAGGGATCGTTGGTAATTCGTACATTTGTCGCGATCGCTCCTTTGCCGTCAAAATCAACGCGATCAGCTTCATAGCGCAATCGGTTAATAGTACCCCCGGAAAGCGGCGCTGATACATTTTCCGCCGTCGCGCCCGCGCCCACTACAAAGGAATACCCCCCGGCACTGGTTACTCCTTGTAGAGGTTGATTATTAGTGATGCGATCGCTCAACGGTGGCTGTGCCCCATTACCTGAATTACCCTGTGGGGATGCCGCAATATCGAGATCTGTTCCTGATGTAGGCGTATATAGTTCGCCAGTGGCATTCATAATGACGCCACTATCTTGGACAAAGTAATACTCAAACCGTTTTCCCCGCAGCACCTGCTGTCCGCGTGTCAGAGCAACATTGCCCTCAGCGACGACAATGCGATTCGGCAAGTTCACTTGAACTCGGTCAGCATTCAGTATGGCTTCTCGAAACCGCAACACAACATTACCGACTGCCGTAATTACTTTTTGGCGATCGTCGTACTCCTGGCGGTCTCCCGTCAGTTCAATCACGCCACCAACCCCAAAGGGCGTGGTGGGTGTAGTCGTTTGGGAACCCTGACTCCCAGAGGGTTGGGGTGGAGTTCCACCCTGATTTGGCGGTGGTGTCAGCTTTTCATCTGGCACGGATTGAGTCCGCTGTGTTGGGACATTAAACTCAAATTCTCTAGTTTGTCCCCCCCGTTCTTGAGTTAACAGGCGTTTAACTTTTGGTGCTTGGGAAGTAACCGATGAAGAAATAGAGGGTAAGAACTCAGGGCTAGCAGGAGTTGGTAAGGGTGGCGAGTTTGAGACAACAGAAGCAGGGGAACTAGGCGAGGTAGAGGACAAACTCTCTCTCTGCTGGCTTTGTCTGTCCTCTGGCGGCTGTACTTCTCTGTCTGCTTGTCCTGCCTTCTGAAGACTAAGTTGCCTGTCCTCTGGCGGCTGTACTTCTCCCTCTGCTTGTCCTGCCTTCTGGAGAGTAGGTGATTTCTCTGACTGCAACTGAGTAGGAGAATTTTCCCTATCTTCCTCTGTTTTTGCCTCTATCTCTCCTGAGGTCAAGGAATGACCAACAGAAATAGGAGGACCGAGCAGGGCAGCACTTTTGGCAACTGTTAAAGGGGAAGACTCCGGTGCAAAGGTTTCGGGTGGGGTGGGTGTAGCGAGTACCCCAGCTTGTAGCGTTTGGGTCGATGCTGATACCGATGTCCCATTGGCGGATTTATCTAGACTTGCAGCATCCTCAGCAATTGAGGGTTGAATAATTGCAGGTATTTCAGGCGGTTGAACGGGTTGGGGCATCTTTCAACAGTAAGAGTCGAAGTGACAGATCCGAAGCGTGACCAATCACCGCGCTGAATACTGCCAGGGCGAGGCGTGCCTCGCCCCTTTAACAGACTTAGGGATGAAGCGAGAAGCAAGAGCAACATGCAATGCTAATGCTATTACTCTAAATCCCGTCGCTTGGGGTTACGAGACGGATCGTTTGACAAAAAGCCAAACACAAATAAGCCAACGAAAATACTAACAACGATATAGACAACAATTTTGAGGGTCAGCATATTTATATCTCCCAGAGTTATGAACAGCTCAATGTGGTTATGTCGTTTGCGTTACAATACGCGACAACTTTACATATCATACCCAAAGGTGGCTTCCTTTTTGGCTGGGGAGACGAGAGTAATGCTTTTGACCTCAGCAATCCCTATCACTGTTTAAGCTAGACTTTTGCTAACTATGACGCATTGCTGTCTCAGACGTTCCAGCTCACAGAGTTCTGAGTTCTGAAAACTTAATGACTTCTAAAATAGAAATCGTCCTGACAACGACTGTAAGGGTAGGATAATACTGGAGAATTTCAACTCCCCAAACCCCTGCCCGTACAATTAGTCAACAACTGCTGACTAAAACAGTATTAAAAGTATCCCACTTGGGACATAAGTATGCACACAATATTATCCGTGTAAGACTAGGGATTTTGTCGCTCTATGCAGCCGATTCGTACCTTCAACGTCTCTCCCTCCCTGCCGAAGCCGCTCGAACCGTTACGGAAGCTGGCTTATAACCTGCATTGGGATTGGAACGTCGAGACCAAAGACTTATTCCGACGCCTAGACCGCGACCTGTGGGAGTCCAGCCGCCACAACCCCGTCTTGATGCTGGGCACCATCAGCCAAACGCGGCTTCAGGAAGTCGCTGAAGATGAAGGCTTCCTAGCCCAGATGGAACGGGCGTCCCGACAGTTGGACGACTACCTCAAAGAACGGACGTGGTATCGCAAAAATCGTGGCAGCACGGAAGTCAGCGAATGCTATGCCTACTTCTGCGCTGAGTTTGGTTTGGTCGATTGCCTGCCGATTTACTCAGGGGGTTTAGGCGTCCTCGCTGGCGACCACCTCAAATCAGCATCGGATTTGGGTCTGCCCCTCGTTGCTGTTGGTTTGCTTTACCAGGAAGGCTACTTTGCCCAGTACCTCAACGGTGATGGCTGGCAGCAGGAACGCTACCCGATTAATGATTTTTACAATATGCCGCTACACCTGGAGCGGAATGCTGATGGTTCAGAGCTACGGATCGAAGTAGACTATCCCGGACGCACCGTTTATGCCCGTGTCTGGCGCGTGCAAGTAGGTACGGTCTCGCTGTATCTGCTTGACACAAATATTGAACCCAACAATCCCTACGACCACGACATCACCGACCACCTGTATGGTGGCGACCTGGATATGCGAATTCACCAGGAAATGATGTTGGGGATTGGGGGAGTGCGGGCACTACAAGCGTTGGGATATAAACCGACGGTCTATCATCTCAACGAAGGTCACTCCGCATTTTTGATTCTAGAGCGCATCCGCAAGCTCATCCAAGAAGAGCATTTAAGCTTTGTCGAAGCTAAACAGGTGGCGCAAGCTACGCAGATTTTCACAACCCATACACCTGTATCGGCTGGGTTTGACTTGTTCCCTCCGGATAAGACGATGTACTACGTCGGACACTATGCCAATGTCTTTGGCTTAACGAGAGAGGAATTTCTCGCACTGGGGCGGGAAGACACCAGCAATTTGCAATCCCCCTTCAGCATGGCAGCCTTGGCAATCAAGACCTCAAGCTTTATCAATGGGGTTAGCCAGTTGCATGGAGAAGTGTCGCGGGTAATGTTTCAGGGGCTGTGGCAGAACCTGCCATTGGTAGAAGTGCCAATCACGGCGATTACCAATGGAGTTCATGCCCGTAGTGTGGTTCATAAGTCAAAGCAAGAGCTGTACGATAGCTACCTCGGTCCTAGCTGGTCAGAAAAAGGCAGCGAAGACCCATTGTGGGAACGGATGAACTCGATTCCCGACGAAGAGTTGTGGCGCATTCACGAGCGTTGCCGTTCGGAGATGGTGGGTTACGTGCGAGAGCGCTCTGCCAAACACCTACGCGATCGCGGTGCAACACCTGGTGAACTCGCGGCTATTCAGGAAATCCTCGACCCGAAAGCCTTAACGATTGGCTTTGCCCGTCGGTTTGCCACTTACAAGCGGGCAAACTTATTCATGCGGGACATGGAGCGGATTAAGCAAATCATGAGGGGCAACAAAGGCCGACCCGTGCAGTTTGTCATTGCGGGGAAAGCTCATCCTAAAGATACGCCGGGGAAAGAATTAATTCGCGAAATCATTCAGGAGATACGTGAGGCGGGGATCGGTGACCAAGTGGTTTTCGTTCCTGACTACGACATTCATTTGGCGCGGTTCCTAATTTCAGGTTGCGATATTTGGTTGAACACCCCTCGTCGTCCCCGCGAGGCGTCTGGAACGTCTGGAATGAAGGCGTCGATGAATGGTTTGCCCAATGTCAGCATTCTCGATGGCTGGTGGGATGAGGCGGATTATGTCCGCACAGGTTGGCCTATCGGTCATGGGGAAACCTACGACGACCCTGAATACGAGGATCGGGTAGAAGCCAACGCCCTCTACGATTTGCTAGAGCAGGAAGTTGTGCCCTTGTTCTACGATCGCGATGCGGATGGCATTCCCAAGGGGTGGGTGGCGAAGATGAAGGAAGCGATTAAGCTAAACACTCCGTACTTCAACACCGCTCGGATGCTACGGGATTATGCGATTCGGGGGTATTTCCCAACCAGCGATCGCTACGTTGCAATGACGGGCAATAACTACACACCTGCGAAAGACTTAGCTAGCTGGAAGCGACGACTATTTGAACGCTGGTACGATATCAAAATTGAAAACGTTGACATCGCTTCATCCAGGGATTTGATGGTTAACCAATCAGTCGCCGTCAAAACTCAAATTAATCTGGCAGGGCTAACCCCTGATGATGTCCAGGTGCAACTGTATCAAGGTGCAGTAAATGCTGATGGGCAAATTGTCAATGGTTTGCCAGTGCAAATGGAGTACCAAGGAAGCGATGAGCATCACCGTAGCATTTATACGGCTGACATCATGTACAGTTCCAGTGGTTTACAGGGCTTGTCTTTGCGCGTGTTACCCAAACACGACAATCTTTCAAGTCCCTATGAGCCAGGTTTAGTTCTCTGGGCATAAAACCTCGGGAGTAGGGAGTTAGGTTTCATAGGTATATTGAACCCAACTATGAAACGTTATAGCTGACGAGATTACAATCCCGTCAGCTATAAAATTTGGCGCGACTTGTCAGCATTGAGAGCATTGCCCTTAAGGGAACTTCCCTATAGATTCCCTTACTCAAAGTGTTCACTCAATGCAACAGCAAAAGAGCGATCGCTTCTTCTACGTCGTCAACAATTATTATTAGTGTGGTTCTCAGTTAAATGAATTCACTCGCTAGAGGAACTAGAGCCTACTGAAAGGCTAGCACTCAAGAAGAGTACTATTAGGCTCTAAGGGTGTTTCTACATAAGCAAGGACAAGAAAAATGAGCAAGAACTACCAGAAGCTCCTCAAATCTCTGGGCATTATTGCACTCGGCGCACTTCTGGTAGCAGCCATCCTGTACTTCAGTGGCAATAAAATAAATGCACGAATCGCATTGGGAGTTTCTGTCGGCGTGTCGGGCGTAGCGTTAATGATGTACAGTCTGCGTCCGAGCTGATTTTTAACTCTTCCGTGCGGGAAGTCCCCATGCGTAGCGCAGCGGAGCTTGGGGATGAAAGCACGGTCAGGATATAACGGATTTAGGACTATCTTGCTGCTTGATGTATCTCTTGAGGACATCTAAGGATACACCCCCGCTGGAATTCACAAAGTAAGAACTAGACCAAAATACAGGCTGGCGGTAAAACTTGTTGACGTGTTCAGCAAATTCTTTGCGAATCAATCTACTTGATGTAGATTTGATGATTTTTACGAACTCTGCAATGTGATTATCAGGGGAGAGATTGACCAGTAGATGAACATGGTCGCTTTCTCCATTGAACTCTATTAGTATATTTTTTTGTTCTTGACACAGTTCAGCGATAATCTGCTCTAATCTTTGGAGAATTTCTGAAGTGATTACTTTGCGTCTGTACTTGGTGACGAGTACAAGATGTAGGTGAATACAGTAGACCGCATGAGAACTCTTTCTGAGAGAGGGTTGCATTTGATCGTATGTGACTGATATTATATCGAGCATGATAATAACACGTAGAGTCACATTTCGCTTATATCCAAACAAGTCTCAGGAAGCAAAAATGCACTATTGGCGCAGACTTCATAAAGACTTGTTTAATGCCTGTCTTACCGAAAGGAAGACAGCATATCAGCGTGAAGGTCGCTCTATTAGTTATTTCGACCAGCAAAATGCTTTACCCATATTTAAAGAGCATTGGCAGGACTATAAAGAATTAGGTTCCCAAGCCTTGCAAGCCACCGTGAAGCGTGTTGACTTCGCTTTCACGAGATTCTTCCAAGGTTTAGGAAAATATCCCAGATTCAAGTCATCTCGCTATTACAGGGGGTGGACTTATCCGGGAGTTGCAGGATGGAAAATGCATTCAAATGGAGAAAATGGATATCTAGAAATATCTAAACTAGGTAAGATTCAAATGCGGGGAAGGGCAAGGAACTGGGGAACTCCAACGACTTGCACTATTGTTTGGAAGAACAACAAATGGTATGCCTCTATTAGTGTCAAATGCGATGTTCAACGTCAAACAGGAGCTGGATCTGTCGGGATTGATATTGGCACACTAACCGCTGTCACTTTTGATGATGGCGAGAAAATTGATAACCCTCGATTTTTAGCCAACGCTCAATCTGACATCAGAAAAGCCTCCAAGAGGTTGAGGCGTAAACGCAAGCCCGTAAAAGGAAAAACAAAAGCATCTAGAAGGTGGAAGAAAGCCAGAAAACAGGTTTCTAAGCTTCAAAATAAAGTAGCCAATAGGCGTCAAGATTGGACTCACAAAGTAGCCGCACAAATAGTTGGCGATAATAGCTTGGTTGCTACAGAGACTCTTAAAGTCAAAAACATGACAGCCAAGGCGAAGAAGGGCAAGAGAAAACGTCAAAAAACTGGACTAAATCGTTCCATTCTTGACGTAGCATTTGGAATGCTGCGAAGTGCTATTAAGTACAAAATAGAAGAGGCTGGAGGCTTCTTTATAGAAGTTCCAGCCCCAAAAGTCAAACCCTCTCAAACTTGCCCTAAATGCTTGGCACAAAAGAAAAAAGAGTTGAGCGAACGGATTCATAAATGTGAAAAATGCGGATACACAGCTGATAGAGATGTAGCATCCGCAATTGTTTGTCTCAACTGGGCGTTAGGAACTAGCGTCCTAGACGCAGAGCAGAAAGCTCTAGCTAAAACCCCAAAGAAATGCGGAGGTTTTAGCCAACTTTTTGCGTCGAAGCGTCAGAAACCCCGGACGCAGCGTAGCGGAGTCCGAGGGTAGTTCATAGTAAAGATATGGAACTCACTATAGCCGCTGCCCTAGATTAGATCTGAAACTTCACTTCGGCTTTTGCACGAGGTTCAGTTCGCGGAACAATTCGGAAGATTCATTCAGTGTAATCGTACTCGGTTGCGCGGGTTCACTATTAACAAGTAGTGTGTAGGTATCAGGTTGTAAACGCTCCATATAATAAACTCCAGCCCCATTAGTGACCGAAAAGCGCCGCGTCCCTTTTAAACCAACGGCTTCCACCCTCGCACCAGCAACGGCATTTCCTGAGGGATCTGTTACTACACCAGAAAGCGTAAATGAGGGAATAAACGGTACGAGAATAGGCGTATAACTGCCTGCAACAACCTCAACTGCCATAGCATCAACGCTGGGTTGCCAATCAAGAGGAAAACCCGCTGGGTCAAGGTCGAGGCGATACATTCCAGGAGGTAAGCGCAGGAGAACGCGATCGCCTTGCACTTCAGGTCGAGATGATTTAAGCGGTTGATTGTTCAGAATGAACAGTAAATTAGCAGTTTCTGTGTAGTACTCTTCACTAGGGTCGTGTTTACCGTTGTTGTTGCGATCAAAAAACGGTTGAATCCACAAGCCGCCTTGAGTTCGGAAGTAGTCAGTACGGCGATCGCCGGGAAAAATACCTCCCTGTAAATTAGCGCTGCTGACCAACTCTATACTGTATCGTTGCTCGCCTAAATTGACAGATACTCCCTGATAGCGCAACCGCAGCAGCAAACCCGGCAGAACTGCCGTTTGAGCAGCAGCAACAATTCCCGACCCTTGAGAACCAACACCATAGCCCAGGTAAGTTTCCCAGAGGTAATTGCCATCAGCGGCTTGTGCAGGGGAACGATAGCGCCATCCTAAGGTTAGCAGTCGCTCGCTGGCGGTTAGGTTAAGAGTTTCATAATCCAAAAGTAACGCATGACCCGTGTCCAAAAAGCGATCGCCAGAGAGGTTATACTTCAGCTCAGAGAAAGTACCAATTTCATTGCCCCGTCCATTAACTTCCAAAGCTCCTAAACGTTGGATGAAATTCCAGCGCAAGCGATTTTGCTCATCCAACGTAGCACGGGCAAACGTAAAACCGCCTCGGCTACTGAAAGCCATCTGCATTCCTGCGGCGACACCCTCAAAGCTGTTATAGCTTCCCAGCAAAGTAAATTGGGGGGACAAGCGCCAATCTAGATTGAAACGTTGGGAGAAGCGATCGCTATTGAAACGAGCGGTAATATTAGGAGTCGGTTGATAGTAGACATTGGCATCAATATCCCACGTATTCTTGTTGTCTGGCGTCAGGATAGAAGCACTCACTTCAAAGGGAACATTATTGGGTCGAAAAAAAATTTCCCCTAGACCTCTAGGCGTTTGGTCATAAACCGTACCTACACCAACGGTAACGCTTTCTGAGACACCCCAACGTTGAGCAATTCCCGCCTGGACATCAGTAAACTCTCCTAAAAAACGATTTTCCTTAACTCGGCGTCCAATGCCAGCAGAAACAATTGTGGCTGATGCACCCGCCGGAATTTGCCCAGGCACCGTCGAGAACGTCGCTTCTCGGACTTCTGGCGGTTCCGTGCGCCGTCCTTGTCGATACAGCAAAACCTGATAATTTCCGCCTAAAGTGTTGCCTTCCACCCTTACATTTTCAAAGCGGTAGATGCCAGAAGAATCCACTAACACTTCATCAAGAACTCTGCCACCAAAGCCCTCAGTTAGTTGCACTAAAGTTCCTGGTTCTACTCGACCGACAAGGGTACGTCCCACTTGATTCGACTGTAACCGCTCTCTAGGACTAAATCCCCCACCATAAAACTGTTGTGGCGACGTAAACCCCTGTCGCTGAATCGTTGTGAAGCCCCAATAGTTACTCGCTCTTTCGCTGCGCCAAAAAGTTGGCTGAGAACCAACAACATAATCAGCATAAGCATTTTGTTGCAAGTACTGAGCTTCGGCAAGATTCCAAGTACGCGAATCTTGTATATCCGGTTGGTTGATACGCACGTAACCGCTACCCCCAAAAACCGTTCCCACCGCCTGCAATTCTCCTTGAAACTTTAGAGAATTCTCCTGGGAATTGGTGCTGTTTACCCGTTGCTCAAGTGCTGCGACAGTAACATTCGGTGCTTTTATGCGTGGTAACCCTTCTAATTGCACCGGAGCCGATATATTCCTCACTTGCCCTACTGGAGGTTCTGTTTGACCCGGATTAAGTGCGATCGCATATTCATTGATGTTAAATTCTGCTGGCACACCTAATAAAGTTTGGATTTGTTGGATTGAAAAAACTAACCCTAACTGTGGGTCAGTCATCAGCGTGTTGGGTTCAATGCGAGCGACAATTGAGGGAGAGCGCAATTCCAATAGACCGTTTTCTAACGGCGTAATCTTCAGTTTCAACGCCTCCACCACTGCATCAAACGGCACTAACCAGTTAGCAAAATCAACCGCCTCAGTTCCATTTTCCAGTCCCCGTACCAAAACACCAAAAATTACCGAGCGCGTGCCTACATTTACCCCAACGGGAAAGACAGTAAATCCCGCAGGTTCTTGTGGCATTTTAGAAGGTGACGGCTCAGGATTTACTTGTCCCATTACGTTGTCATCTAGTTGAGACAAAGCACTAGGGGCAATTCCTAGTACCAACCCAACAACACAGTAGGTGGTTAAAACACCAGCTATACAAACAATAAAATCCCGGTTCTGCGGTGGTTTCACCCCTGTGTTTCTCCTCTTAGTTACCGGGGATGAACAAGGAGTAGCCCACCTGCGCGAATCTGGCTTGTAAGCTGTTGTGCATTTAAACTTCATATTATTCAGTTAGGAAACAAGCCGTCAAACCCTCTCTGTGTCTCCCCTCCCCGCGTCCCCGCGTCTGTCTCAACAAGCAATTTCAAAGCGTGACAGCTTATCGCCGCAATTTCAATCGCCCGGATGTAGTGCTGTCACTGCTCACCTAAGGATTCGCGTTCAATACGCTCCAACGTTGCCATAATGCTACGGGCGTTATGAGGAAACTCAATCCTGCCACACAGCAGTGTCCGAGCTTCCTGAACCCACTGAAAACTGCTCTTATCCCCGATCACGTTTTTCATTTCTTGAGCTAAGGACAACCAACTTTGCAACACGAACATATAACACTTGAAGGCTTGTAATTGTGGCATTTGCTGCTCTAAGCTGAAATTTAGAATAGTGACAGTATCTAGATAGGTCTTCCGGCGTACCAGCGATTCTCGCGCCCAATTCTCATTACCTTCTTGCCAATCTAGTTCAGCCCTGTACTTGCAGTAGGTTGCAGCTTTTTTTCCTAGGTTGTAATGGTGCTGCATCTGCAATTGGTTAGTAACGGCACGGGCAACAGTCTGACGTAGCAGCATCAGGTGTTCCTGCATTTTTGAACTTAGCAATTCTAAAATTTGAAGAAGCTTTAACGTTGATTTATCACAACCCATGAGGCTCTCTAATTCTTGCCATTTAGATTCCATTTGTAAGAATATTTTTTCTATCTCCTTAATCGCATTAGCAAATATCTGAGCCTCAAATAAATATTTCTTTGCCTTAGATTCAAAAAGCTTGCTGAGTGAAACTAGGTCAAGTAAAAGATTTCTTACCCCGTTAGTTTGCTGGTAAATCTGAGCTTCTAAAGCATTGGCTTCTAGGGCTAGGTTCTTTGGGTTGATGAGTTCTTGATTGTTGCAAATCTGGACTAAAATTTGATGTCGTTGCTCCTGTTCCTTTTGCAGGGTAAACAGGGATGGCTCTAGTACTTTCTCAATGTAATTTGCACAAATTTGCGGATGCCTTGAAAAATATTTCAGTAACTTCTGTCTTCCTCTTAAATTCGCATTTTCCCAAAGCAGATCGTAAGCCGTTAACTGTACTAAGCCGTTTTCAGTTTTAACAATCTGCGCAATCAGCTTAAAACCTTCTTCTCCATACTTCAATGCCTCTTTTAGAGCAGCAATTCTTACTCCCTCGAAAGAACTTAGCAGATGCTGTTTAACTTCCTCCAGTCCTTTCCCATTACTATTCGATAGTAATGAGAATTGTCTGTCTATCACCGTCTCGTGTTTTCTTAGCTGCTTGAGATTTTCGCTCCATCCACCAGCGCTTACTCTAGAACGCTGATTCAAATCTGATTGGTGGTGAGGAAAACCATTTAATAGTATACGGCTGGCTTCCAACCGTTTTCTGCACTCGTAGTCTTGCATAATACTGATGCCCCTGTTTAGAAAAAAATTTGTATTGATTTCTCAATACTTCGCCTAAAGGCTGAAACTTATATCAAATCCCTTGCTCAAACTTATTCATTGTTCCTCTTAACTATGCGATCGCTTATTTCCCTATAGCGGCAGTTGCTGGAATTTTCAGATTGATGCTAAAACTTTGACGGCGTTGATTGCTCCCTTCAGACCACATTAATTCGCCGCTGAGTTGGTAGTCACCATCAGTAATAGGCGATTGGTCTTTACCGGGATATCCCAGTAAAAAATTACGTTCGCTTTTAGCAACAATTCCTGTAGGGTCGAGCTTGCCACTTTTTACTACCATTTCCCCCCGCTTCAATGTCCAGTTGACTTGTGGTCGTACCGATGCACCTCCTGTATTTTTTACCAGCATCTGTATCTGCTGTTGCTGTGGATTCCAACTGGCATTTTTCACAGTGAGGGTAGGAGATAAATCTCCCTGACGCACGTAGATAGTAGCTCCGATACGGGTAGATAGACCAACGCTATTCCCACTCTCATTGATTACCTCTTTCAAATTTTCTGTAAACACAACGGCACGATATTCTCCTACGGGTAAACTGGGAGGTAAGCGAACAATAAAGCGAATTCTCCGCTCTACACCCGGGGGCACATTTAGTTCTCTAGGGGAGAATTGTAGATAAGGAGTGAGGTCAGTTTGTTCGCCCTTTTGCAAGGTTTGAAAACCCGCATCTCGGCTATAAGTAAAAGGTTCAGCATAGACACGAGCGCGAAACGGTTCATTCGTATTGTTACCAACATTAATAACCCCTTGAGCTTGACCTCGCTTCGCTTCCACCTCAATTACCAGTGGCGAAATGCTGACTTGGGCTACAGCCTTGGTAGTGCCAAATAAGGCAGCAAAGAATATCCAGGCTGTTAAAGCAAGAGCATTTTTCCTCGATAAAGTACGGCCCATAATGTAGATAAATTTAGGAAACCTGAGTTGTGGTATGGCAAATTGAGGAGACTTTGGCAGAGAAAAACTAGGGAGATAGGTGAATTTGGAAAGCACGGGATTCGTAATTTAATTCCGCGTAAAAAAGCACATCGTAATAATTTGAATTGATTTTTACGCTTTGTTATCCCACTCCCTAAATGGCTATGATCCGCTACGGTGTGATTGTTAAAGTTACATAGAATTCGTACTCACCTGGAGGGATGAGTGAATCACTTTCTGTTTCCATCCGTACCTGAAAATTAGTAGTGCCAGCTTTCATGGGTAGAGTAGACGTTCCATTGGTAGTAATGACATCGCCATTGGCTCCCGTTAAAACAGCGCTAGCAAAGTTACGTTTGATGTTGAATCTAAAGCCACGAGTTTGAACTGGCTCATTGATGGT
>JALYGX010000155.1 GCA_030776905.1 Cyanobacteriota bacterium
ATACCAAATTATGATGTCTCATGTTGTACTCTGTTTTTCTAGAGGGCAAGCTTCGGGCAATATTACGTAAGAGTGCCTAAAGAGTGCCCTTGACCCTCACTAGTCCAGGCTGGCAGAAATAAGTAACCAGCTTACAAGCCGTGGAACGTCTTATGCTTAAAGAACTTTTGAATTTTGAAGCGTGTTCGCGAAGCGGGACTTAGTCCGGCTGGGAGGAGACCTGCCACCTTAAGTAACGCCTTGACTTTTGACTTCTAAGAGAGCGGCACTAGTCCCCGCAACAAATATTAACCTGATATCCAGCATAAAACTATGTGAAATTACGTAGAAATACTGATGACTCTTGAGTTGCTTAAAATTAAATCAGTCTAATGGCTGTACATTACTACCGTATTTCCACTTATTTTTTGAAATAGACCTATCTCGGTTGATTAAATTTTTCAGTATATCCACTTAAGTTGCGAGTTGGATTCCCATTGCGTTGAGCCTTTATGCTCCACGCCACTCCACTTCTGGTTGCTCAAGTTACAGATATCCACTTGTTTGCCAATGCCAGCAAAGAACTATTGGGACTTCCCACAGCGAAATCGTTCCAAGCGGTTAGAGAACAATTGCAAAAACTCTCCCCGCAGCCAGACCTCCTGTTGCTGACAGGAGACTTGTCTCAAGATGGCAATCCGGAATCTTATCAGTGTCTGCAAGAGTTGTTGAAGCCTTTGGGAATACCTACTTACTGGTTACCAGGCAATCACGACCAACCTCTAGTGATGGAGCAGGTATTAAATCAGGCTCCGATTTTCCCACAAAAGTCGTTTCAGGCGGGTGGCTGGCAGTTTCTATTGCTCAACTCGGCGGTTCCTGGATGCGTACACGGGCAGCTATCGCCAGAAAGCTTGGATTGGTTGAACCTCCAGTTACAGCAAACCCGCGAACGACCAACTTTGATTGGTTTACACCATCCGCCTTTATTAGTAAATTCGGATTGGCTCGATAGCAGCACCCTCCAGAATTCTGAGGAACTGTTTGCAACGATCGCTCGCCATCCACAAGTACGCTTGGTGGTATTCGGTCATATTCATCAGGAATTTGAGCGATAGCGAAGCGCTGCTGCGATAGCGGAGCGTTAGCGAGTCTTCGAGCGTCAGCGCAGATCGCATCGCGGTGTCCATTACCTAGGTTGCCCCTCAACTTGCATTCAGTTCATGCCTGAAAGCAAACAGTTTTCCTTGGACAAAACCGATCTGGGACTTCGGTTAATCAACCTCTATCCTGATGGTACATTCAAGACCAAAATTAAACGGGTGACGTATACCCATCAAGTGGATACAGCTGCGATCGGTTATTGAACTGTACGGGCGTGGCTATGGATCTTATTTTTTAACACCCTTGAGATTGGCACCCGTTGTGTTTGCCCCAGCCAAATCTACCCTCGTAAGATTCGCATCGCTCAGATTAGCATTGGTTAAATCCGTCTTGCTGAGATTAGCACCTTCTAAGTTGACACCACTCAAATCTGCACCGCTCAAATCCGCACCAGCCAAATCCGCACCTTTAAGTTTCGCATCGCTTAGTTTAGCGTTTTTTAAATCGGCCCCGCTCAGGTTAGCGCCTTCCAGATTCTTACCCTGCAAATTTGCCTCAGCCAATTTCGCACGGGTACAATCGGCACCTTTGAGATTCTGACCTCTTAGGTCTTGTCCCTCCAGATTTAGATTGGCACACTTAAAGTTACCTGCTCCCTGTGTAGTATCACTCAACTGAGGTTGATCGGGAATCGGCTGTGTAGTGTAGGTTGGAGCTTCTTTTACTGCTGCATTTCTGGAAAGGAGCGTTCCGCCTACCGCAAGGGCTGCAAGAAGAGGCAACCCAATTGCTAGACCAATTAAATAAGGCTTAGGGCGCTTCTCCGGATACGCTGGCACAGGTTGCTGAGTTGATACTCGCTGTAATTGAATCTGCTCAACTGCCTGTTGAATAAACTCTGGCGGTATTTTTGCCTCTGCCCCGGCATCCATTAACTCTTTTACAGAGTAGCTCTGATTGTGCTGGGCATACAACTGAGCGGCAAGAGTAAAAACTTCCTGGGTTTTCTCTTCAGGAATGCGATCTTCTGGGCGGTTCATAGTACAGTCAGGGTTGAATACAAAGGTCAATTTAAAGACCGTATCCGCGATCTTAGTTCCTCGATTCACGTAACGTCAGCCTTAACAAGGACAGCAAAATACTGCAAGCTGTCAGATTACCGTTACTCAACCCTACTGCCGAGAACTTCTTTGATACAAAGAGGTCTAATCTACATCAGCTTTTTTAGTATCAATCCATGCCAAACCTGTGCCGGGATAATAAGTACCTAAGATTTGTTGATAGCTGTGACCTTGTTGAGCCAACTTTAACGCTCCATTTTGGCTCATTCCCACGCCGCCAAAGACATCGGTGACAATGTCATCAGAAGCAGCGTACATCGATTCAACGACTCCGCCTTTATAACTTAGAAAAACTCCGTGTGTTTCCTTAGCTGCCTGACGAGTTGTATTCCACTCAGCATTGATTCCTCTGTAGACTTGCCACCGCTCAGTGTTTCCCAAATCATATAGAGCATTAGCTGGACGGAGGTAATGAACCAAGGCATAAGAACGAGCAGCAATGGCTTGAGCTTTTAAGGCATTCATCGGCCAACTCGGAGACACCTCAGCACCAACAACACTGGCGATGTAAGACTCAAGATCGACGTAGTTAACGGCGAGTAGGCTGTTCCCCTGAGAAACTAGCAGTAAATCGCCTCGATACCAGCGATCGCCCACAAATACCAAACCGCCTTTAGCTGGCTTGAGCCAAACACCTGCTGCAGTCTGCCATTTACCGATGCGAATGTATTGTCCATCGGGTAAGACGTTAGTTCCCTCGCTTGCTGGTAGCCTTCCTAGAACCTTACCCTGAGCATCAACCACTTCACTAGGTGTTGAAGAACCAACAACAAGGGAGGGGTTTCCCGTAGAGATCGCCACTCGCATCTCTAGTACTGGAGCATTTGTAGCACTTCTTGGCGATTGAGATTGAGCTGTAGAGGCACTTTGAGATTTACTTGGTCGTTGATTGTTAGTTTTAGATGGCTTTGAAGCTTGAGCTTGTTGAGCGTTGGACTTTTGCGACTTTGAGGTCTGAGTCTTAGCGGAGGTAGAGGCAGAGGTAGATTTAGGTGCAGCCGTAGTCGTATTGGTGTTAGAGTTTCGCTGCCAGGAAAGACCTTGGCTGACTAGACCGAGTTGCCACTCCCGCTCAGCTAAGAGCTTGTTTTGGGGCGGTTGAGGGGTAGGTAGTAAACGAGAGGAAGGCGTAGAGGATGAGGGTATTGCCTGAGCTTGGGATGTTGCTGTCTGAGGTCGAGATGGCATGGATTTAGCCAACACAAAGGGCACAAACAACGCAACAGAGACTAAGGAAATAGGCCATAATGCCGAACGGATAAAGACTTGGTGCTTGTCAGGCAGACGAAACATGCATCCTCACTCCTAAATTTTGTCTTCACTGAAACTTAAGATTAGCGGCAAATCGACGAAACTGGCTAATCTCAAGCAAGAAAAGCAGCAGCAGCGAGTTTTTTAGCGCATACCAGCCGACCTAATTTACTTTACTCAAAACTTTCATGACTCGACATTCTTATGTCCCTACCGTGCAAAGATAAAGCAAAACGGTATCATTCCGTGCCAGGTCTTTCTATGTCTACAAAAGCAACAGGTGTGCTACTTGGTCTTGAAACGATCAACCTGAGTGATGAGAATACCTGTGTGCGCACCAGTCAAGGATTTACTGAGGAGGGTAAGTTCAGGGGTGT
>JALYGX010000156.1 GCA_030776905.1 Cyanobacteriota bacterium
TTTCCAGGAGACCCTGTAAACACTTCTGCCACAAAGAACGGCTGTGACAAAAATCGCTCCAGCTTCCGTGCGCGAGAAACTGTCAGACGGTCGTCTTCAGACAATTCATCCAAGCCCAAAATGGCGATGATGTCCTGAAGTTCTTTGTACCGTTGTAGAGTTGCCTGGACAGCACGAGCCGTATTGTAATGATCTTCACCAACAACAGCAGGCTGCAACATCGTGGAGGTTGAATCCAGTGGGTCAACGGCGGGATAAATTCCCTTAGCCGCCAAACCACGAGACAACACCGTTGTTCCATCCAAGTGAGCAAACGTTGTAGCTGGTGCGGGGTCGGTCAAGTCGTCAGCAGGCACGTAAACCGCTTGAATCGAGGTGATCGAACCTTCTGTGGTGGAGGTAATGCGCTCTTGCAAATCTCCCATATCGGTAGCGAGAGTCGGCTGATATCCTACCGCTGAAGGCATCCGACCTAAGAGCGCTGATACTTCAGAACCCGCTTGCACGAAGCGGAAGATGTTGTCGATAAACAGCAACACGTCCTGCTTACTGACATCCCGGAAGTACTCAGCCATTGTCAAAGCCGCCAGACCAACGCGCATTCTGGCTCCTGGTGGTTCATTCATCTGACCGTAGACCAGGGCGATCTTCGACTTACTGATATCTTCTTCGTTAATAACCCCTGACTCTTTCATTTCGTTGTAGAGGTCATTTCCTTCGCGGGTGCGTTCGCCCACACCGCCGAACACCGACACGCCACCATGATTGATAGCGATGTTGTTGATCAACTCCATCATGATTACGGTTTTACCGACTCCTGCGCCACCGAACAGGCCGATCTTACCGCCGCGTCGATAAGGAGCGAGTAGGTCTAACACCTTGATGCCCGTTTCAAATACAGAGGGCTTGGTTTCCAGCTCGGTGAGTTTGGGAGCAGGTCGGTGAATTGGGAAGGTTTCCTCAGTATTCACGGGTCCCATATTATCTACGGGTTCACCCAGAACATTGAAAATCCGCCCCAACGTAGCAGGACCAACAGGAACCCTGATAGCAGCACCTGTGTCCACAACTTCCATGCCCCGTACCAGACCGTCCGTGGAACTCATGGCAACGGCTCGCACCCGGTTGTCGCCCAGCAATTGCTGCACTTCGCAGGTAACGGAGACATCCTGTCCGGCTGTATTCTTGCCTTCAATTTTTAAGGCATTGTAAATCTGCGGCATTTGACCGCGGGTAAATTCCACATCGACCACAGGGCCGATGATTTTGGTTATAACGCCAGTATTTGTCTTTTCTGTGGTGGTGACCATGCTGCGCCTATTTCGTGAAGCTACCTTATTTAGATACGGTCGAACCGTCTGTAACATTTAGAAATGCTATTTCCCAGCGTACCATTGAAAGGATGCCGAATCTTCTCTGGGGGCTAGACTCGATCCCCAATCCTGGAGGAGTTTGCGCTAAGAAGGCGATCGCATCCGGCAATTACAGCAGCAGACTGAGCAGTGGCAAGCGATACGGTCAAAGTTGGGAGGGAAGGAAGGAGCGATAAGCCTAAAGGTATGCAACGCTTGCGCACTCTCTCATCGTTCTTTCAGGCGATCGCAGTTTCAAAGAATCGTTTTGCCAAGCGCTTCTGCTAGAATTCCTGGCTTTACATCGCGCTAAATCTCTCGGCGGAATGCTCTAATCGCTTCTCCCGCGTCAGTCTCCGCCATCAAAATGCAGCGTCTGAGCAAATCAAGATCGAGTTCACTGAGTCCGGGTAGTTGGCTGCAAGCGATGAGTTCATAGCTACTGTCTTGGAGGTGATAGACGTTGAGCGATCCATCTTCCCAGAACCAAACTTCTGGAACACCCAAAGATTTATAGCGTTCCAACTTACTGGTGCCACGACTGGTAAAGATGACTTCGATGGACAAATCTGGAATCGACTTAACGCTCTCAATGCAGTATGATTCGTCCGCTTGAGCCGAGACAACTCCTTCTTTTTCCTGAGTCATTGATCGAGTTGGCTGAAAGAAAATGCCCTTTTCTGTAAGAAAGGTTGTCACTAAGTAACCGATGATACTGGCAAAAATTTCATGTTCGCGTCCCGGCATGAGAATCTCGATCATCCCGTCATAGTAAAATAACCGCACTCCAGGAGAACCCTCAAAACCCTTCTGGATGAACTTGAACTGTTCCCACGTTCCATGATGGACAATGCGTTGATCGGTGGCTTTGTTCAATAGTGAGGACATCGCGCTCTTATCTCCGGCTATCCTTACCAGCAGTTGTGGCATATCGTTTGCAAGCCCGATTATCTTGTAGGGAATCGCATCGCCAACTGAGTGCGTTTTTGCTTCCACCAATCATCTGTCACTTCTATGGGTTCGCCACTATTTAGACGAGATCGCAGCAGTTTACCCGTTAGCGTTTCGACGTATTGACATATTCGTCCCTTCTGGGGTAATGGGCAGTACTGGACTCGAACCAGTGACATCCTGCTTGTAAGGCAGGCGCTCTACCAACTGAGCTAACCGCCCGATATCATACTTAGATTAGCACGAAAATAGGAAAAATATGCCATCCGGTCAAACACACGATCGCATAACGTTGTGGAGCTTGCCAGTAGTAACAGGTTTGACCGTTGCCCTAACCCGGAGTAGCAACCTAACGCTGCTCGTTTCCGGAGGGTTTCTCTTTAGTGGACTGATGCTCAGCCCTGACTTAGATCTAAAATCACGCCCTTTCAAGCGCTGGGGATGGTTGCGGTGGATTTGGATACCTTACCAAAAGGCAATGCACCATCGGTCTATTTTTTCTCATGGGCCTATAATTGGCACGACGCTGCGGGTGCTTTATCTGACTTGCTGGGTAGTTTTCTTCAGCGTGTTGGGATTGATGCTTGTCCAGTTGTTCCGAAATGAACCCAACCCTGGGCAGGGGTTCGCTAGAGATATTGGGTCATCGCTCATCAATTATCGCGCCGAGGTGCTTGCTCTGTTGGTGGGTTTAGAAATGGGGGCAATGAGCCATTCTTTAAGCGACTGGATTAATTCTGCCTACAAGCGTTCTCAGAAGAAGCCTAAGCGTAGAGCGACTACTCGCAAGCGCCCCTCTACCCCCCGTACCCCAAAGAAGTAGAGACTTCCAGCAGAGCGCCTCTTCAAAGTTTTTAGTGCTACATAACACGGTAGGGCACGATATTATCATCCCCCTACAGAAACCTGTATTGATGCATTTTTTGATTGGCATGAATCAAAATCCAGTGAAGAATGATTAAGTAAGTCGTTTTTAAGCTTTATGTCTACTTCCCAGGAGCAACCTGCGTTGAGTACTCAAGCGTCTGCTATAGAAGCACTGCAACAGCTAATTGATGTCGTTGCACAGTTGCGATCGCCTTCTGGGGGCTGTCCTTGGGATTTAGCCCAGACGCCCCAGACGCTGACTCCTTATGTGATTGAGGAAGCGTATGAGGTGGTGGATGCAATTCGCAGTGGAGATAAAAATGCGATCGCTGAAGAACTGGGAGACTTACTGTTGCAAGTGGTACTCCAAGCTCAGATTGCCAGTGAAGAAGGTGATTTCACCCTAACAGAAGTCGCTCAAGGCATTACCCAAAAGCTTATCCGCCGTCATCCTCATGTATTTGGCGATGTAGAAGTCCGAGATGCAGAGGAAGTCCATCAAAACTGGGAGCAAATCAAGGCGGCGGAAAAAGGGGAAACTCCTGCACAGGCGCAACAACTTAGCCGCAAACTCAGCCGATATGCCCGCACCTTACCCCCGTTGATGGCAGGGATGAAAATTTCTCAAAAAGCTGCTGCTGCTGGGTTTGAGTGGGATGATGTTGAAGGCGTTTGGGAGAAATTTCGCGAAGAACTAGCAGAATTCCAACAAGCACTTGAACAGGAAGACAAAGCTCATCAAGAGGCAGAACTGGGAGATTTACTATTTACTCTGATCAATATTGCTCGTTGGGAAAAACTCGACCCAACAGAGGCTTTGCAAGGAACCAACTGGCGATTTATTCAACGGTTAGCAGAAATGGAGGCTGTCGCAGATCGTCCCCTCTCAGATTACACGTTGGATGAGTTGGAAACCCTCTGGCAGCAAGCGAAAGCTAAACTGGCACGGGAGCATTAATTTCAAATAACTCTAGTGCTGAGTGCTGAGTGAGAAGACGCTAAAAAGCGCAAAGTCCCTCTTGTGGGGCTGGTGAAAGACTTAGTTATTGGGAAAAAATAGGTAACGGGTTGGTCTAGTATGACCCTAGGAGCCTGTGTTGATGAGCATCATAACAATTTTGGGGCTATTGAAAGTAACAGTTTCTCAGTGGAGACGAGATCAAGCCTCGCTGATGGCAGCAGCCTTAGCCTATTACACGGTGTTCTCTCTTGCTCCACTGTTGATTATTGTTATTGCGATCGCAGGAGCAGTATTTGGGGAACAGGCGGCAAAAGGTGAACTTGTAACGCAAATTCAAGGTGCGATCGGTAAGGAAGCTGCCCAGTTTATCCAAACAGCTATTGAAAATGCCAGTCAGCTCAATCCAAATCGAGGCCTTATCCCCACCCTCATCAATATTGCCGTCCTCTTTTTCGGCGCATCTGTCATTTTTGGTCAACTCCAAACGTCACTCAACAGAATTTGGGATGTGCAACCAAAGCCAGGAAACAGTATTCTGCATTTCCTTCGCAAACGTTTTTTATCCTTCTCAATGGTGCTGGTTGTTGCTTTTTTACTGCTTGTATCCTTAGTTATCAGCACGCTGCTTGTAATTCTCGGCAATTATTTGAGGGATTTAATACCTGGTTTTACCTACTTATGGCAATTTTTTAATTTTCTCGTCTCTTTTGGTATTGTGACGTTGCTGTTTGCGATGATTTTTAAAATTTTACCCGATGCCAAAATTGCCTGGAAGGATGTCTGGATGGGTGCCGCCATCACAGCCGTACTATTTGATATTGGCAAGTCTCTCTTGGGGTTTTATCTAGGTCATACTACTTTCGCCTCCGTGTATGGCGCTGCTGGCTCTCTGGCTATCATTCTCACCTGGGTCTTTTATTCAGCTCAGATTCTGTTTCTGGGAGCAGAATTTACCCAAGTTTATGTTAGGAAATGGGGCAAAGAAATTGTTCCAGATGAGTATGCTATTCGGATTCCTAAGAACACCCCTAGCGAAGCAGAGCGATCGCTCTGACTTTTCCCTTAATTAAAAGCTAGATAAAACCTTCTATTTTATGCCAGCCAGCTTCATCAAGTTTGATAGAGAATCAAGATTAACCAAAATATTTTCCCTAACTTTATTAGGGTCAACATATTCGGGCGGTCTTTTTCCTTCACCTAGTAAGTAATAGTATTCCAGATTCATCTCGTTGCTGAGTGACCAATAAAGAACATTGACATAGTTCGGTGAAAAAA
>JALYGX010000157.1 GCA_030776905.1 Cyanobacteriota bacterium
AGACCTGATGTCGATTTAGAAACGGCTGGTCATCCCTATGAAGAAGATAGGGAACAGCCTCCAGAACCAGATTTTGATATCGCTCGTGAAGATAAGCTTGCCGAGCGTCAAATCAACATTGCAAATCGACACGCTGGGTAGTAGGCTCACTACCTATTGATGCTCCTGTCGTATAAAAATTAATCCCTCGTTTTTGGAACTCTTGCTCGTTATCATTGGTCATTGGTCATTGGTCAAGAGTTAAGAACTAATGACTCATGAAACGGGCTTGAGCTATAGTCTAAAACTTAGGTGCAATCTCCTCAGTAAAGCTCTGACGGTGGTTGGTTCCTCTGGGTAGCCTTGGCGTGTTTTTCTACATCCACGGGATTAAGTGAAAAAATATCCGGATACAACAGATAAAGCCCTGAAAGACGAATAGGCAAAGCTTTTAAAGCCAACGCCTAAAATCACTGAAAAGCATACAGGGTATCAATTGTGGTCTTGTGCCAGTCAACTAGCTACATCCAAAGTCAAAGCGATTTCCTACGCGATAGCTGCTAGCACATCCTTGCTAAAGCTCGCGTGCCGTCCTATGCAACGCTTCACGCATTCCTGATGCCGACAATAAAGCCTCACAAATCCTAGCTTTTATCGGCCTACTTACAACTCCCTACATATTGATATGTAGGGCGCTCTTTTCGCAATTTCTTCATAAAAAAGAGCGCTTTCTTCACAAGTTGTTCACATTCATTTTATAGACTAGGAATAGGGATTGGAATGTTAACTGAGACAAGCAATATGCCTGAATATCAATGGAAGTTGACTATCGTAGAGCGCAATTTATTGCTTTCTAATTGGATGAAGCTGATTCCAGAAGCGCAAGAGCAAATGCTATGGGAAGCCGACCAATTAATAGGAGATTTGCCTCTAGGAGACAGGCAACGACTGCTGATATCTCTGGAAACGCTTCAAGAGCATACAGAAGAGGATTTACAGGATAAGATTCAGCAGATTTTAAACAAACACTTAAGCCTTGATATCCGGAATGTACTAGAACTTAGTATCCAAAATACTACTCTCCCGGCAGCTGTCTAACTTAGAGTTATCAGCCTTGGTAGAATCTATCAATTAGGATAGCGACAACAAGAAACTAAAAAGGCGATCGCTTTCTCAGACTTAGAGATGAGCGTTTGGGAAAGTAATTCTGGTACAGGAGGCGATCGCTTTTCTTTAACTCCACTTTGTAGGAGGAGATAGCGCAGCGCCTAATTTGCTCCTTCGGTCTTTTCCACTTGACAGAGGATGACTTACCACTTTTTATAGGGAAGAAACTTTCCCGACATGACGACCTTAACGCGATCGCCTTTTGGATCTTCTTCTTTCTCAATATCCAAAGTAAAATCAATCGCGCTCATAATGCCGTCGCCAAACTTTTCCTGAATTACCGCTTTCATCGGCATTCCATACACCTGCATAATCTCATAGAACCGATAAATCAATGGATCGGTAGGAATAAGGGGATCTAAACTCCCTTTCACCGGAAAATCTGTTAATTCTGTCGCTATCTCCGCTTCTAAACCTAAGGCATAGACAAGTTTACTTGCCTCATCTTCAGACGCACTCGCTTGACGATAGAACACCGCTGAAATCCATACTTCATCACGTCCAACTATCTTTTCTAAATCCCCAAAAGTCAGCCCTTTAGCTTTTTTAGCTGCCAAAAGCTTCTGAGTAATTTCTGGAATTGCCATTAAAAACGCCTCTTCCTGCCTGTCATGCTGTGCAACCCTATTCAAGCGGTTATCCCACTCCAAAAACTGTAGCAATGCACACATCAATAAATTTCTACTTGTAGAAGCGAAGCATTTACGTCGAAAGACTCTGCTGTGACCAATAAATCTAGGCACAAATCCCTCACCCTTACTTTGCTGATTATCAAAGGGTAGGAACCGCAGAAAATAAAAAGGCAAAAGAGAATTTCCCTTTTGCCTCATTCCCCCTTATCCAGAGGATTATCTTTGTACTTTGACCTTCTCTAGCGGTCTACGGAACCCATGATGATGTCAATACTGCCGAGAATTGCCATAATATCCGCGACTTTCACACCCCGCAGGATATGAGGCAAAATCTGCAAGTTGACGAAATCAGCGGCACGAATCTTCCAGCGCCAAGGGAAGACGTTATCATCCCCAACGATGAAAATACCTAATTCTCCTTTGCCACTCTCCACCCGGACGTAGTGTTCACCCTTAGGAATCTTAAAGGTAGGAGCAATTTTCTTGCCGACAAACTGGTAGTCGAAGTCATTCCACTGGGATTTCTTCCCTTCTGCCATCCGCTTGGCTTCTAGGTTCTCGTAAGGACCACCTGGAAGTCCTTTTAAAGCTTGACGGAGAATCTTGACCGACTCGCGCATTTCGCGAATCCGTACTAAATATCGGGCGAAACAATCACCACCCGTTTCCCACTGCACGTCCCAGTCGAAGTCGTCGTAGCACTCGTAGTGGTCAACTTTCCGCAAATCCCACTTGACGCCAGAACCGCGCAACATGGGACCTGATAGTCCCCAGTTGATTGCTTCTTCGCGGCTAATCGTACCAACACCCTCTACCCGTCGCCGGAAAATCGGGTTGTCGGTAATCAAGCGCTCGTACTCGTCTACTTTAGGCATAAAGTAGTCACAGAAGTCAGAACACTTATCGACCCAGCCGTAAGTTAGATCGGCTGCCACCCCGCCGATGCGGAAGTAGTTGTTATTGACCATCCGATAACCTGAGACAGCTTCCCAAAGGTCATAAATCATCTCCCGTTCCCGGAAGATGTAGAAGAAAGGCGTCTGGGCACCCACATCAGCCATGAATGGTCCCAACCATAGCAGGTGGTTGGCAATCCGATTCAACTCCAGCATGATTACGCGGATGTAGCTGGCGCGTTTAGGTACCGCAATATCCGCTAACTTTTCGGGCGCATTGACGGTAATTGCCTCGTTGAACATCCCCTCCGCATAGTCCCAACGGCTGACGTAGGGGACGTACATGATGGTGGTGCGGTTCTCGGCAATTTTCTCCATTCCCCGGTGCAAGTAGCCAATCACCGGTTCGCAATCCACCACATCTTCGCCATCTAGGGTGACGATTAGTCGCAACACCCCGTGCATTGAAGGATGGTGAGGACCCATGTTGAGCACCATGGGTTCTGTTCTCGTTTCAATTTTTGCCATAAATGAGCAATTTCCCCTTTCCGCAGGTTGGACAGTTGCAACAAGAGACAGTCAGCTTCTCAGTAGTCAGTGGTGTAGGGGCGGGTTTTGGCAATCAATAATCGGTCTAAACCGAAAATCTACCTACTAAACCAACCTGTACTGTTGTTTATTTAACAATGGAATACAGACTACAGACAACGCACGAGATCGCTTATCGCTGATATTTGATAGCTTTATTGCGGTAGGTCTTGTGCAAATATTGATTTTTGTTGCATATCTCTTAATTATATGGAGACTGAGGCTCAGAGTGAGAACACAGCGGCATTTTTACACGTTCCGGTACTGAGTCGCGAGTTGATTGAAGGATTGGATATCCGTGCGGGTGGGCATTATCTTGATGCGACAGTCGGTGGAGGCGGACACACTCAGTTAATTTTGGCAGCAGCACCGGATGTTCGGGTAACGGCAATCGATCGCGATGATGATGCGATCGCAGCCGCAAAGGCAAAGTTAGACCAATATAGCGACCAAGTGCAATTCTGGCATGGTAATTTTGCCGAGTATAAGCCCGGTGATGTTTTATTTGATGGAATTATTGCCGACTTGGGCGTGAGTTCGGCTCAATTCGATATTCCCGAACGAGGCTTTAGTTTTCGTCATGCTGCCGATCTAGATATGCGGATGGATCGCCGTCAGTCCCTTACAGCAGCAGACATCATCAATCAGTGGGATGAAAAGCAACTGGCGGATGCTTTTTACAAATACGGGGAAGAACGCCTCTCGCGGCAGATTGCGCGGCGCATTGTGGAAAATCGCCCGTTTCAGACAACCAATGGACTGGCAGAAGCGATCGCACATAGCGTCCCTCGCAAATACCGCTACGGTAGAATTCACCCAGCCACCCGCGTTTTTCAAGCGCTACGAATTGTCGTTAATCAGGAATTATCCTCTCTAGAAACCTTCCTGAACAAAGCACCCACTTGGTTAAAACCAGAAGGTCGAATTGGTATTATCAGTTTTCACAGCCTGGAAGACCGCATCGTTAAGCACAGCTTGCGAGATTCTCCCTTATTGCGGGTGCTAACTAAAAAGCCAATAATAGCGCAAGAACAGGAACTGCAAGAAAACCCTCGTTCTCGTTCTGCCAAGCTGAGGTTTGCCGAACGAGTTTGTCAATAAAGTACTTTGACTTTAAGGAAGTTAGACCATGCAGTTAGAACTCAATCAATTAATTGTTCCTCCTGGACATCAGTTACTACTAAAAGATGTTAACTGGCAGATGTTTGAGAAGATTTTGGAGGAGTTGGGAGAAACTCGTGCTGCACGAGTTTCTTATAGCAACGGTATGTTAGAAATTATGACGCCACTGCCAGAACATGAGGCTGATAAGGTAATTATTGGAGACTTGGTAAAGGC
>JALYGX010000158.1 GCA_030776905.1 Cyanobacteriota bacterium
AAGTCAGGAGTCAGTTTGGGATATTCAATACATATAACTAGCTGGCGAAATTCCTATGATGAAGGTCTGAAGATTCATACGCTATAAATTTCAGCATCTTTAAGCATCTTTATAATCGCGGGCTACCCAACTCATACTTGCCAACGTTATCGAGTAGATTCAGTAGCCTTTTTTGCTACAGGAGAACGGGAAATGACACTTGACTCATCACAGCCAGATAGTTTCAGGCAACGGCTGCAAGGCTTCCCGAAACAGCTAGGAACTCGCTGGCTGTGGTGATTGCTCCTTCCTGGCTTGTTAGCTGGAGGTGGCTATGGAATTTATCGCCTAGTCGTTGTAATGCCTGGTGAGCAACAAAAAAAGCAAGTTCTAACTATGCCAGTAGAACGGCAGACTCTACCCATCGCACTTTCGGCGAACGGTACGGTTCAGCCGGAACGCTCAATCAACGTCAGCCCTAAGGGATAGCGCATTAGGGGGATGATAGGCGGTCTTTGGTAAGCTGCTCTGTACGACTTTTGAACTTCAGTCAAGCGTGCGTGCCAACAATACAGGACAATTGGCATAAACTCTAACGTAGTCTGACAGAGAAGCCCCTAGCAATCGATCCAAATCAGGTAAAGTCTTAGCAATAGAAGGACGACGGTCGGGAGAACCAAGGATTAACAAGTCGATATTCATTTCCTCAGCCAACCGACAAATCTCTGGTCCTGCCTTACCCGTAGTGTTGATACAACGATAAGCCACACCTTGCTTTTTCGCCTGCGCTATTGCTGGCGCTAAAACTGGGTCTTGTTCGGCATCCGTTGCTGCTTCCTTCGATTTCCGTTGGTCGGGGTTAACATGAACTAGAAATAGTTGACCCCCATCGATATTTTTGATGAATGACAGCGCTAAACTCAAGCTTTCTTTAGCCGCATCAGATTTATCCACTGCTACCATGATGCGCTTAACTTTTTTGACGTAGATGTCGTCTTTCACCAATAACATTGGGCGAGAAGACAATTGGAAAACATATTGGCTGACCGAGTTTGCCAATATGGATTCTAAGCGTTTCAAACCTCTTGAACCCATAATTATCAGGTCAGATGCCTCTTCGTCAGCGACTTGGAGAACTACGTCTTTCGGGTCTCCCTGTCGAAGTCGCGCCGTGATTTGGCTGGGGTCTAGTTTTAGAGACTTAACGGCATCGGCGAGAATTTTGCCTCCCTCCTCCAACTTAGCGGACATGGCTTCGGCTGTGACTTGAGGAGGCACAACGTGTAGGACAGTGACGGATACCTTTTGCATGAAAGGGACTTCCATCAACATATTGAGCATCTCTTCACACAGTCCCCGACCAGCGACGGTTAGCAAAATTTTTTCAATCATTCTTCTAGTAGTTGTTAGTTGTTAATTGAGGGCTGACCTGGTTGGTAGAAGGGAAGCAAGGGAGATTTTCGGACGTATTCCCAGAACCCTAGAGAGCTAGTCTCCTTGTGAAAATGCGCCCGTGCTGTGATTGTTAATGATGTTCAGCCTTCCAAACATAAGGATACTTTTGATGAGGCTAGAAAAATTTGACAATTTATTACTTAAATATGCCGATCGCAATATTGCTTAATTGACTCCTAATTAATCGCCCCATCGCTACAGCCAATTGCCGACTAATATGTAAGGTGCCCAGTAATAGGGTTGCTGCCTGTACTTGGGGTTTTGCAAGATTGATAGTTGGGCGCGACGCAGGGCTTCGGCTTTCGTTACCTTGGCATTGGTAAGCTCCTGGTAGAACCGACTCATCAGCGCTGCCGTCCCTTCATCATCTACTACCCACAAAGTCGCCAAGGTACTGCGTGCCCCCGCTCGCAGGGCTACTCCAGCAATTCCCAGAGCAGCTCGGTTGTCACCTTCAGCGGTTTCGCAGGCGCTGAGAACCAGTAACTCTATTGGAGTTCGGCGCAAATCTCTCGTTTGTAGCAAGTTATTTAATTCCCTCACATTAATCCGACCATCCCAGGCAAGGATGAAGGTGTCCTCAGCCTTAGAACTAAATTGACCGTGAGTTGCCAGGTGTACTACTGGGAAAGAAACTTTATCAATGGCGTTTTGGAGGGTTGTTTTGGTGAACTGCTGATTGAGCAGCACCTTTCCAGGCACTTGAGCCTGGATTTGAGCGATTTCATTAGCTACGTAGGGAAGAGCAGCAAAGCCTTGACGCGCCTCAGAAAGCCCCGCCTTTAAAACCTCTATCCGCGCTCTTTCTAATGGCTGAGGCTCTAGCAGTTCTAGTCCTGGGGTCACAGAAATACCATACTTTTCGATTAAGTACTCTTTGCCATTGTGGAGAACCGCCATAGGAATATTCCGCAGAGAACCATCCAAGACAAATACTAGGGTTTGGACTTGACTATGAGCCAAATCGGCTTCAGCCGGTCGGATTAACCAGTCATACACTTGTTGGGAAAGCGGTAAAAACTTTCGGCTGGTGAGGTGAAGCAGGGCTTGACGTAATTGCACTAGAGTGAGTTCGACTTGATCTTTGGGAAGGGCAACCGCGTAGTGGCGCAGAGGTTGCTGGGGTAAGCTGAGGATAACTTCTAGGCGATCCGCCAGAATAATCGGATAAATGACTGCCGCCTTGGGGTCAATGGTGTCGATTTGCACAGGTGTTGCCTTGACACAAGCCGCTTGAAAGAAGTTATCAAGTTCAGCTAGCTGTAGGGACTCAATCACCTTGCGAGCTTGCTCTAGTCTGTCTTGACTTGGCTCGACTTCAAGGTTTTGGATTCTTGTGCTTTTAGGACTGTCGCGCTGATCGGATTGCAAGAGTAACCCGACAAACTCGCGATACAGGGGTTCTACGCTATCTCGAAAGGAAAACTGGACATCTGAATTAACAGTAACCAAATCGCTACGGAGAGACTTAAGGGTATTAACCGCTGCATCGTAAGTCGCGATCGCTCCTTTGATATCTCCCTGCTTTTTCAGTAAGCGTCCTAATTGCCATTGCCAGGGGTAAATGATATCCGGTGCATTGATGGTCTGAGCTAGGATTAAGGCTTGTTGGGTAAGGTCTTGAGCTTCTGACAACTGGTTGGTTTGTTCGTAAAGCCCTCCCAGACTGCCGAGGGCATAAGCTTGCGATCGCGTATCATTGAGGATTTTCGCCTCCTGGATGGCTGTCGCTAGGATTTGAGCAATGTTAGTTCTTAGTTGTGGGTTATCCTTAACCATTGCTAACTTCATTAGACTTTGAGCAAAGTTAACCCGGATGTAGACAGCGGCACGACTAGGGGGCAAGCTGCCGAGTTGAGGTTGGATTTGAGTCCATAGTGATTGGGCTTGCGACCATTGAGTGGTCTCTACCAACACGTTCAGTTGATTTAATTGAGCCTGAAGCTTTGTGGTTGTTGAGGTGGCTTCGGTAACGGCTTGTTGATAGAAACCAAGAGCTTCTTGGACTTGCTGTTGAGCACGAGCCGTATTCCCTAAGCTTAATAGAGCCGCACTAATGTTTTGAGGAGAGGATAAGCGTCGAGCGATCGCTAAACTTTCTTCTAGGGTTTGGCGAGATTGGTCGAGGTCGCCCACTAATTGGAGAACATCACCAAGCGATCGCAATCCCACAGCCTTTGTCAGCGAGTCGGGTTGGACATCAAAGGATTGCTTGACCTGCGTTAGCAGTGTCGAAGCACGACGATAAAGCCCCAATGTTTGTAGGGCTTGTGCCTGGTTAAGACGGCTTTTCGTTGCTCCAGCCTCATCCTCCAGTTGCTCGTAGGTCGCTGTCGCTTGCTGCCAGGTAGCTAGGGCTGTTTCAGCTTGTCCCTCGGCAAATTGCAGGCGACCTTGGATATTCAGAGTTTGGGCGAGTACTTTTAGACGGTTTGCGGAGCGATCAACCGTTTGCTCAGTTTGTAATAGATTCAGACTTTGTGTGATCGCCGACCTAGCCTCCGACCATAACCCCAGTTGCTGATAAGCTAAAGAGAGATTACTCAGTCCCGCCGCTTGCCTGAGACTATCCCCCTGAGCTTGATACCCCGCTACTGCCTCTTGCAGGACTTTTACCGCTTCGCTGTACTGACCGGCTTCATAAAGAATTTTGCCTTGCTCTCCCCCGTCGGGTACGGCGGTAGCAGGGACAGAACTTTGAACGATTGAGTTCACCGTCGGGACTTTTGCCAAAACAGGCGATACTACCGTGCAGAGGAAGGCAGTAAATACGGCGAGGAGGGGCAACGTTATCCATCCTCGTCTTCCCGAACGGCCAAGTGTTAGGAGAGATTGTAATACCAATTCCAGAAAGTCCTGCTACAGATTTGTCAGTAAGGTGGTAGAGGGTAGTTGAATTCTCAGCTACCGTAAAACCTATTCTCAAACCATATCTTTCCCCAAGTAAGTATGAAACGGTGCATTGACCGCTTCGGGATGAAGAGCATAGCTGACATCAATAAACGACTTATCAGTCATCAGCCTTTAGTCAATAGTTATTTTCCTTCACTAGGAAGCGGGTCAACTCATGTCAAAGCACTAATGGCTGATAACTCTGCCACGCCGTCTGAGGCATCGCTCACAGTCAATGGGGCTACAGATGCAAATGGGTGGTGTCGTTGCTGGCAGCTAGGGAGAAGGTTCGCGCTAGGAATAAGTGGTGCCATAACCCTAACGGGATGCTTCGCTAACGCTTTTTTCCCGAATCGTGCCTTTGCTCAGAACATTACCCTAGATGGCAGCTTGGGACCCGCAGAAACTTTAACGGGACCAAATTATCTAATTCCTCAAGCCGTTGGTCAAACTGTGGGCAGTAATCTGTTCCACAGCTTTGGACAATTTAACCTTGATACAGGGGAAGCTGCAATTTTTCAAAGCGCTGCTGATATTAAGAACATTCTGTCCCGTGTCACAGGTGACTCAGCTTCTTTCATTGACGGTCTGATTTCCACAGAAAGTTCCAATGTCAATCTTTACTTAATTAATCCCAGTGGCATCATATTTGGCTCAAACGCCTCAATCGCTGTAGGGGATGTGACGAGAGGCTCATTTGTGGCAACGACAGCCAATGCCATCCAGTTTGGCTCTCAAGGCGCTTTCATGGCTTCTACGTCTCAAGCTGATGTTTCCTTACTGCGGGTCAATCCTTCCGCGTTACTGTTCAATCAAGTGGCTGCTGCACCCATCATGAGTCAAGCCAGTCTGCGAGTTGATGAAGGTCAGAGTTTGGTATTAGTCGGCGGTGACGTGCAGCTCAATGGTGGGAAGTTATTCGCGCCTGGAGGTCGAGTTGAGTTGGGAAGCGTAGCCGATATCGGCAGCGTTAGGCTGAGTCTTAATGGTAATGACCTACGCTTGAGTTTTCCTGCGGGACTGCGACGAGGAGATATATCCCTTGCTCAAGGGGCTGGGGTAAACGTTCGGGCAGGCGGTGGCGGTAGTATTGCCATCAATGCTCAGAACTTAAATCTAACTGGTGGAAGTAAACTTGAGGCGGGGATAGATGCGAGGTTAGGCTCCCCTAGCAGTAAGGCTGGAAATATTGAGATTAATGCAGCAGAGGCAATAAACCTTAGAGATGGCAGTTCTATTGACAATACCCTGCAACCCGCAGCTAGGGGCAAGGGTGGCAACATTAATATTAGGACTGGATCGCTATCTGCAACCAATAGCTCTCTCCTGTCAGCTAGCACGTCAGGATGGGGAGATGCGGGCAACGTAAATATTCAGGCGAGGAGTACAGTCTCCTTCATCTCCGGTGGAGCATTCAGCATCGTGAATTCGACAGCTAGGGGCAACGGTGGCAATGTCAACATCACAAGTGAGTCACTTTCTGTGACCGATGGTGGGCTGCTAGGTGTCAGTACCCTTGGACGGGGGAATGCAGGCAGTGTAAATATTCGCGCCGCCAGTACAGTCTCCTTTGATGGGGTGGGTAGCAACAATTCCTCCAGTGGCGCTTACAGCCGAGTGGAATCTATAGGTAGGGGAAAAGCAGGGAGTGTCAACATCACGACAAGGTCGCTCTCTGTTACCAATGGCGCTCAACTGACTGCTAGCACCCTCAAACAAGGGGATGCAGGCAATGTAAATATTCGCGCCGCCAGTACAGTATCCTTTGATGGGGTGGGTAGCAATCAACTCTCCAGTGGATCTTACAGCCGAGTGGAATCCACGGGTATAGGAAAAGGCGGGAGTGTCAACATCACAACTGGGTCACTCTCTGTTACCAATGGCGCTCGACTGACTGCCAGCACCCTTAATCTAGGGGATGCAGGCAATGTGAATATTCGCGCCGCCAGTACAGTTTCCTTTGATGGGGTGGGTAGCAATCAAGCCTCCAGTGGGGCATCCAGCACTGTGTCCTCAACTGCGGTGGGCAATGGCGGCAACATTAATATCGTGGCTGGGGCGCTCTCTGTAGCCAATGGCGCTGTAGTAGCGGCGAGTACGAGCGGGCAGGGCGATGGAGGTAATATCAGTCTCAATACCAACACGTTGGAAGCCGTTAACGGGGGACAAATTTTTACCACCAGCCGCCGTGCTGGTAAGGCAGGTAACATTACTATCAACGCAACTGACAGCGTCAATCTTTCTGGTAGTAATCCCGCCTTATTGACTCGGTTGAGCCAGCAGGGTGGGGATAGAGTTTTGAATGCAGCCTCCTCTAGTGGTCTGTTTGCGGACACCACTGAGAATTCCACAGGTCGGGGTGGAGATATCAGGATTAAGACCGGGCGATTGATTGTTCAAGATAGAGCTGAAGTCAATGTGACTAGTGAAGGGCAAGGGAATGCAGGCGTACTCCGAGTCGATGCTGATTCTATCTTGCTGGACAATCAAGGCAAGCTAACAGCTTCAACGACATCCGGTGCAGGTGGCAATATCACGTTACAGGTTCAGGACTTATTACTGATGCGCCGTAACAGTTTAATATCAACTGAATCTGGCACTAGCCGAGCGGGTGGCGGTGGCAAAGGCGGTGACCTTAGGATTGACAGTAAATTAATTGTTGCCGTCCCCTCAGAGAATAGCGACATTGTGGCTAATGCCTTCGATGGACCGGGAGGTAATATCAACATCACAACGGAAGGCATTTTTGGTATACAGTTTCGCGATCGCTTAACTCCATTAAGTGACATCACCGCTAGTTCCGAGTTTGGGGTCAAAGGTACTGTACAAATCACTACGCTTAATGTTGACCCCGGTCGGGGATTAACACAGTTGCCCTCTGACTTGGTAGATGCAGAAGAGTTGATTGACCGTCGATGTGATCCTAATGGCGGAACCGTTCAACGCAGCAGCTTTACCGTTACAGGTCGCGGTGGTTTGCCGCCGAATCCGGGTAATGTCCTGCGTGATGAGGCTTTATTAGTTGACTGGGCGACGATCGACCCTAATAGTGTTAATCAAACCGCTTCAGCAACAGCAATGCCTAGTCGTTCTGCTCCCAGACAGCTTGTGGAAGCTCAGGGATGGATAGTTAATCAGCAAGGACAAATTGTTCTCACCGCTCAAGCGTCAACGGCGACACCTCACAGTAACTGGCTTGACTCGGCTCAGTGCAATACTCTTCCAAGCAGCAAGGTATCTCAGCGTTAATTCACTTACCCCAACCTGCTAACGCTCTGCTCTGGGAGTAGGCGATGTTTCTGACGGCAACTTAGTATTATCTTCACTAGAGGCAACCGGAAACGCTGTATTCCTTGGCGGTTCGACAACACGGTAGACATCTACCGTTTGCTGTTTGCCCTTGAGAGCTAACGGTCCCCAGGCTTCAACCTCAAACTGCCCCTGAAGATGAACTAGGGTTTCGTAACCGATGAGGATGCGACAATTGCTAGGTTGGCGATCTTTCTCACAGCTTTCGAGACGGGACGCTGTATTCACGCTGTCGCCAATGACGCCGTATTCTGAGCGGTCTTTACCGCCTAAACTACCCGCGACAACGGGTCCTGTGAAAATGCCGATGCGCATCTGAATGATGGGTAAGCCAAGACGCTGCCAGTTTTGGTTCATTTCCTCTAAGCGATCGCTTATTGCCAGAGCGCAAGCTACGGCAGATCTAGCGTCCTCTGCTACCTCTCGCGTATCCAGGCGACAAGTCGGCACCCCAAAAACAGCCATGACACCATCTCCCGTAAACTTGTTGACGATGCCCTGACGTTGGATGACTTCATGGGTGATGACGCCGAGGAATTTATTTAACCACTCCAGCAAGGCTTCGGGGGTCATGTTTTCAGAGGTGGTACTGAAGTCTTTAATGTCAGCAAATAACATAGTTGCCGTGAGGCGGATTCCCGGTAGCTTGCCAGACTTGAGCAGGCGATCGCGTCCTCGCCAAAGTGCTTTCGCAATCTCTGGTGAAGTGTTCTGCCCCAAGAGCTTCATCACGATTTGTTGCTTTTGGTGGGCGTGATACGCTCGATAGGCAACAACGATGGCGACTGCCAGGAGAAATCCCAAAGCTGGAGCGGCTAAAGGCACCCAGCCACCGTTAGCGAACAAATAAAAGCAGATACTTGTGCAACCCCCCAGACCGAGAGCAACACCAATACTCAACGCTAAGGGATGATAAGTTATCCGACCCAGGATGCCACCAATCAAAATCCAGCCCACAATCCAAAGTATCTCTTTCTCTTCTGACCAGAACCAGAACAGGGTTCGTTTACCTGTAGCGGCGTCCAAGATGTGGCTGACCATGTGGGTATGAATCCAAACCCCAGGCATCTTGTAGTTTTCCCTGAGGGCAGGACTGTAAGGAGTGGTGAACATATCCTTCAGACTGGGCGCTGTCGAGCCGACGATGACAATTTTGCCTTTTACCCAATTCGGATCGATCTGCCCATTCAACGCTTGGGTCAACGTGACTTGCCGTGCTATGTCTCCAGGTCCACGGTAGTTGATCAAGATTTGGTAGCCATCCGCTTCAGCCTTTTGATACCCGCCAGAATTTTTGCTTAACTTCTCAAATACGGCGGGACCCAGTTGCAGGTAATCAGGATTGCTCTTGCTAGCTTGAGGGCTAATTCCTTGCTGTTGGAGATAGGCAAGAGCAAGACGCAGAGAAAAGGAATAAAGGACGCCAGATTCAGTTTCCGCAAATAAAAGATTACGGCGGAGCGCATCATCTGGATCGACTGGCAGGTCGTTGAAACCAATTTGATCGGCAGGGACTTCTGGTGGTGCTGATGCCCCAGCACGGGTATTGAGGCTTTGAATGGCGATGACATTCGGTTGCTTGAGTTGAGCAACCAGTTCCTGGCGACCGGGTTCTACAGGGATATTACGATACAAATCCAGACCGATGACTTCTGGTTGCAAGCCTTGTAATTTCTTGAGGAGTTGGGCGAAAACGCGATCAGGTATGGGCCATTGCTGCTGATTTTGGAGGTCTTTCTCGGTGATGGTAATTAGGAGAATTCGCGGGTCAGGTGGAGATGCTGGAGTTCCCCAGCGCACCATGTAGTCGAAGGCGACAAGTTCTAGGGGTTCTAGTCTACCGAGATGCCTGACTCCCAGTAGGAGACCCGTGACGGCAATTGTCGCGAAGGAGGCTAGCGCCCCCCGCTTCGCAAAAGATGACAGTGCGTCCCGTTGTGCGATCGCCACAACTTGCATCCTTGCCAAGTTAGACCTGGAGATACCAACCTTGCGAGCTAGCTTGAAGAGCAACCTTGATGTACCCATTGATTATTCAGATAACTCTGGGGTATGTTTATTGATTCAAAACTTGGGTAACTTAATCGAGCTTAGATGATTAAGGTCTAACGAGGATGGTCAAATCCTCGATATATTTGGCTCGCTACACACAAGAACGCTACAAATTTTTCCAGCTCACGAGGCGCTCCATTTTTGACCATATCACTACATTTCCAGGATAGAGGGTGACACCCCTTAAAACTTAAAGCATTTAGCACAATCAATAGCATCATCTCTTTCTAATAGTGCCAGTGCCTCAAGCCTTTGAATGGCAGCGATCGCGATGATTTCAGCAGAGTTGTTACCAGGAAAATCCGACTTTTTAGCCATCGCACCCCCTGAGAGCGGCGTGTAAGATATGAAAGGCGACAATTCTTAAAAAATATTCATGATTCTTTCCTCCTCTGGATTGGACAAGATAAAAGAAACGTTGAAAGAAAGAGTATTCTTTGGCAACGAACCAACGGCTGAGTTGATTGCCATCTTAGTCGTTTATTTTGTCCAAGGAATCCTCGGTTTAGCCCGTCTAGCTGTTAGCTTCTTCCTAAAAGATGAACTAGGACTGAGTCCGGCTCAGGTAGCAGCACTGATGGGCATCGCCGCCTTACCTTGGGTAATTAAACCCCTGTTTGGCTTTCTCTCAGACGGACTGCCCTTATTTGGTTACAAAAGACGCCCTTATCTAATTTTATCGGGACTAATGGGGACAGCCGCCTGGTTGTGTCTGGCAACTGTGGTGGATACAGCATGGGCAGCGACCTGTGCCATTCTTCTAAGTTCTCTTTCCGTCGCCGTCAGTGACGTGATTGTAGACTCCCTAGTTGTAGAACGGGCACGCGGCGAATCCCTGAGCCACTCCGGTTCCCTGCAATCTCTGACTTGGGGCACATCAGCCGTCGGCGGTTTAATCACGGCATATCTGAGTGGTTGGCTCCTACAACACTTCAGTACCCAGACAGTATTCGCCATTACCGCGACATTTCCCCTGTTAGTTTCAGCGGTTGCTTGGTTAATTGTCGAAGAACCCGTCAGCGCCCGCCTCGACACGTCCGCCGTTTGGAACCAAATCAAACAGCTACGCGGTGCGATTACTCAAAAAGCAATTTGGTTACCCACAGCATTCATCTTCCTGTGGCAAGCAACACCGACAGCCGATTCGGCATTTTTCTATTTCACGACCAATGAACTGGGGTTTGCACCGGAATTTTTAGGGCGCGTGCGCTTGGTAACTAGCATTGCCTCCTTGATTGGGATTTGGCTATTCCAGCGTTTTTTAAAAAAGCTTCCCTTTCGTACCCTCATGGGTTGGACGACGGTGATATCTTCTGTCCTAGGGATGACGGCTCTTCTCCTGGTTACTCATACTAATCGTAGTTTAGGAATTGACGACCACTGGTTCAGTTTGGGAGACAGCCTCATCCTCACGGTGATGGGACAAATTGCCTTCATGCCGATTTTGGTACTTTCAGCGCGACTGTGTCCAGAGGGTGTGGAAGCTACCTTGTTTGCCCTTTTGATGTCAATTTGGAACTTGGCAGGGTTGTTATCCCATGAACTGGGAGCCTTACTCACCCACTGGTTAGGCGTAACGGAGACGAACTTTGACAAGCTTTGGCTGTTAGTCGTGATTACAAACGCCTCAAGTTTATTACCACTCCCATTTCTCGGCTGGTTACCCGCCGCTGATCCGCAACTCGAAATTGAACCCGTGGGGACGGCTGACTCATTGCCTCAAACAGAAATGTTTGAACATCATCTTCCTGGTTCTCAGGCGGAACAACCTTTCCTGCCAGACTTGATTCCAGAATTCATGCGCACCCCCGTCGCATCAACGGTAGGGGAAGAATCTGTTGAATAAGATTTTGAGTTTTTGATAAAACCTCTCCACTCAATAACAGTGCTGAAGGCTCTTAGCGTAGAGGAGCGTAACCCGTGCTGAGTACTGGCAGGACAAATCCCTCACAAGGAGCGATGTATTTACGCTTGTTGACTCAGTACAAGGTAATTATTACTACTACTCAGCACTCAGCACTTAGTACTCAGCACTTTAAAAAAAATGCAGAACTTACCGATTAAAGAACGCTTTACAGTCCCCGTTTCCGAGGTACCCTATGCCCGGAACGATTGGAAAAGGGGTTATGAATCCCAACCCAATGAATATGATTATGGGATTGATGACGTTGAAGGAGAAATTCCGGCGGCGCTGCATGGTACCTTGTTTCGCAATGGTCCTGGCTTGCTGGAGGTTAATGGTCAGCGTATCCATCACCCGTTTGATGGCGATGGAATGATTAGTGCGATCGCCTTTAATAACGGTCGCGCCCACTTCCGCAATCGCTTTGTGCGCACCGAAGGCTTCATCAAAGAACAACAAGCCGGAAAAATTCTCTATCGCGGGGTTTTCGGGACGCAAAAGCCTGGAGGTTGGCTAGCCAATGCCTTCGACGTTCAACTCAAAAATATTGCCAACACCAACATTATTTACTGGGGTGATAAACTCCTTGCCCTGTGGGAAGCCGCTGAACCCCACCGCTTAGACCCGAAAACCTTAGGAACGCGGGGGAAAGACTACCTGGATGGTGTTTTAGCAGAGGGTAACGCTTTTGCGGCTCATCCTCGAATTGACCCTAGCTGCGAACAAAATGGTGGCGCTCCTGTTCTGGTTAACTTTGCCATCAAACCCGGTCTTTCTACCACGATTACTATCTACGAATTAGACCAAGCAGGCAAGCTCCTGCGGAGTCAATCAAGAAGTGTTCCAGGCTTCGCTTTTATCCACGACTTTGCCATTACACCAAATTACTGCATCTTCTTCCAAAATCCTGTCAGCTTCAATCCAATTCCCTTTATGTTGGGATTGCGAGGTGCTGGTGAGTGTGTGAAGTTTCAGCCGGATAAGCCGACTCGTATTCTGGTCATTCCCCGTAATGCCCAAGAACCTATCCAGACTTGGGAAACGCAATCAGGTTTTGTCTTCCACCACGCCAATGCCTTTGAGCAAGACGGCGGAATTTGTATTGACTCAATTT
>JALYGX010000159.1 GCA_030776905.1 Cyanobacteriota bacterium
TCAAGGGCAAGGCTTTGAGCATTACAAAAGCCGAAGGCACCATGTATTCAGGGAATTTGTTTAGCAAGAAGTGGCGCAAGTCGCTAACGCTGGGTGCCTGCTTTGGGTTTGGAACTACATAGCCAACTAATCGCTTGTTACCCGACTCATCTTCGGACAGTGAAACCGCTGTTTGTCGTACTCCTGGATGTTGACCTAGTACGGCTTCGATTTCCCCCAATTCGATGCGGAAACCCCGGATTTTCACTTGATGGTCTACTCGTCCCAGGAATTCTATATTGCCATCGGGTAAGTAGCGTGCCTTATCCCCAGTTTTGTAAAGCCTTGTCGGGTGGTCATCCTGCCCGCACAAATGTTCTATGGTAATAAACTTCTCAGCAGTCAGTTCGGGTCGATTTAGGTATTCCCTAGCTAACCCGGCACCGCCAATGTACAGTTCTCCCGGTACACCGATGGGTACGGGTTGCAGTTGTTTGTCGAGCAGGTAGACTTGAGTATTTGCGATCGCACGACCAATGGGAACAGTTTTAGCGTTATAACTATCACGCTTACTCTCGACGGGATAGGTGAGGACACCAACAGTAGTTTCTGTCGGCCCGTAGTGGTTAAGAATCCGACAGTTTGGTGCATACTGCTGGACTTTTTCAACTAAATCCCAGCTTGCCGCTTCACCCCCTAGAACTAAACATTGACGCGGCAGGAGAGATGAGGACGCCGAAGAGGCTAAGAGGGTAGCAAGGTGGGAGGGAACGATTTTAAGACAGTCGATGGGATGGTGCTGGAAGTAATCCGCCAGTGCTTCGGGGTCAGAAGCTCGCTCTTGGGATACGATATGCAAGCATCCCCCTGTACACAAGGCTGGGAAGATTGCGGTGTTGCCTAAATCTGCGGCGAAGGTGGAAACGGTAGCGAAGTTGGCATCTGCTGGTAGTTCCAATTTTTCTACAATGCCGTGCAGGTAATTCAGGATTTGCCGATGTTCGATCGCAACGCCTTTGGGTTGACCTGTAGAACCAGAGGTGTAGAGGACGTAGGCTAAGTTTTCCGGTGCCAGTTCGCTGGTGGAATTCACCTCCGACTCTTGGGCGATTAGTTCCCAGTCTGCGTCTAGGTACAACACGGTATGAGATTGAGCATCTTCGCGTTTGAAGAGTCCCTTTTGGGTTAAGAGGACGGGTACTTTGGCATCCTGTAACCGGAAGGTTAGATTTTCTGCGGGTAATGCTGGATCGAGGGGGAGGTAAGCTCCACCAGCTTTGAGAATGCCCAATAAGGCAATGATACTATTTAGCGATCGCTCGGCATAAATGCCCACCAACACCTCAGAACCAACTCCCTGCCGCTTTAAATAATGCGCTAACTGATTGGCTCGTTTGTTAAGTTCGGCATAAGTTAGCTGCTGGTTTTCAAAGACAACGGCAATGTTGTTCGGTGTGCGTTCTACCTGCTGCTCAAATAGATGATGAATGCATTGGGTTTGAGGATAGTTAGATTGGGTGTTGTTGAGTTCAACTAGTAGGTGATGGCGAGTGCGATCGCTAATAAGATTCAAGTCACTAACTACCGCCTCCGGGTTTTTAGCAGCACTTTCTACCAACGTCTGAAATTGTTCTGCAATGCACTCAATAGCTTCTTTGTCAATAAAATTAGGCTCGTAGTGAAACTCTGCCACGAGAGACTCTTCTCTACGCACACAGCTAAGCTTTACTTTGAATCGGTCAAAGCAGACGTACTGCTTATCAATTGAAAATAGAACCTCGCCAGCACAATATTTATCAGACCAGTCCTCGAACTCGAAACTAATTGGAAAGCCTACAGCATCGCTAGTAGGCTCTGCCATCTCTTCCCCTACAAAATAGTCCTGCCAATTGTCGATATCGCCCAAAGTCTCGCCAAGTTGTGACAAGACTTCGCTAAATTTCAAGTTCTCTTGAAAAGAACAAGGAACAGGTAGCCACTTAGCTAACAGCCCCATTATTTCATGCAGTTCCTCATATTTCCTACCACTATGAACCGTGCTGATAACAATATCTAACTGTCCTGTGAGTCGCCAAAGCAGTGTCTGCCAGCAAGCGAATAAAAATTCAGAAATGGTTGTGTTATCTAGGGAAGCGATCGCTTCAATTTTTGCAACTACATCTGCCTGAATCCTCACAGCATACATATCCGGCTCAAATCGCGTTTCTCTACGAGATTGAGCTTCAAAAGGAAGCGTCACACTCTGAACGTTTTGCCTGTACCAGTAAGCTTTCCCGCCCTCTGCGTCTTCGTCCTCTAAGATTTCATTTTGCCATTCCGAGAATTGGATATATTGTACAGGTTCATCAAGTAATTCTTCGCCCTTTAAGCAGGCAGCATAGCTCCGGCTAAGTTCGCGCACTATATTTTTAAGCGTCCAGCTATCTGCACATAGCGCTGGTATTGTCAAAAGCAAAACATTAAGACCATCTGATAGAGTAATCAGAGATGCCTGCACTATTGATTTTTCTTTATAGAGACATTCCGCCACAACATCTCTAGAAATCAAGCCTCCTTGTTCCTGAAACAGGTGCTCAATTTTGTCTAATTGCTCTCTCTGATTTAACCCAGTGAGATTGACCAGATTCCAGGATATTCTTCCACGACTAGCTATCACCTGAATGGGAATTTTGATTCCGGGTTGTCGATGAAAGGTAGTGCGGAGAGCTTCATGTCGATTAACGACTTGCTCTAAAGTTTGTTTTAGGATTTCTACCTTAACATTACCTTCAATCCGAATAGCCGCTTGCACTCGATAAGCAATACTATCTTGTTGTAAAAAACACAGACGCTTTTGCTGCGGCGATAGCCGAAATCCTTCAAGAGTTTGAGTTTGCATGAATTACTCCTTATTCCTTCTGAATCCTGTAGGGGCGACGTATGCGTTACCCCTACGAATCTTGACTTCTAAACATCGACACCTGTCATCAATTCCCCCATCGCCACAACAATTTTGCGAGAACCAACATAAGCATTGCGTCCGTGAGCAGTGAGCATATTATCTAACATCAATATGTCTCCTTGCTGCCAAGAAAAACTGATTTGAGCTTCTCGATAAACTGCTCCAATTTCCTCCATTACGGAGTCCTCAATAGGAGTTCCATCACCGTAATAAACATTACGCGGCAGCTTATCTTCTCCAAAGACAGACAACAAAGACTGACGCACACTTGGGTCTAAGCACGATACGTGATGCAACTGAAGCTGATTAAAAAATACCAAGTCTCCAGTTTTTGGGTGCTTAGCTACAGCAGGACAAATTTTACAGGTTTTCAACCCATTATTTTCCAGCCACTCAAACTTTATTCCCGCTTGGCGACAATAGGCTTCAACATCTACTTTATTCGTGGTATGGAAGAAATCTTGCCAGCTAACATCTAACCATTCAATGTAGTTACGAACATACATTAATTGCTTGTGTTCAAATCTTTCTCGCAACTTCGGATTGAGTATTTCATAGACTTTCCGGCAATCCAGAATCGGAGTTTCTCCACCTTGCTGTGCGGGTTGTACGCAGAAAAACCAGATTTTTAGAGGCCAACGGTGCAAGTGAGAACTTTCATTGTGAAAGAGGATGGCTTGGTCTGGTGGGTAAGGGGTGGAACCGTAAACTTTGCCGCTGACTCCTTCGCGGGGTAAATCGCCATACTCTCCGAACAAATTTGGGCAAATAGCAGTGGCTACTTTTTCAAATTCTGGCACTGAGTTGGTATTAAAACCTCGGAAGAGGATAGCCCCATGTTTTAGCAATTGGGTTTCGATCAATTCTCGGTTGCTGGCTGCCCAATCGGCTAAGTCAATCTCATCGCTATCCGGTTCGATGACTAAAGGAAGGCTTTGTCCAGGTTGGAGAAAAGTAGTTTTGATTAATTGCCTTTGCGGTAAACTGACCGCTTTTGGTTTGATGGTTTTGAATTTATTGAAGTTGGCTTTTTCTCGCCTCGTTTGTTCGGCGAGTTGTTTTTGCTTTTCAGTTTCACTAAGCATTTCTAATGCATCGATCCGAGTATCAGGGTTTTTAACAATGCTGGTAAGTAACGTCTCAAGATGACCTGAAATGCGAGCGAGCGCAGAACAATTCAATAGTTCGGTGTTGTACTTCCAATAACCAATGAGTCCTTGCTCTGTTTCTTCCATAAATAGAGCCAAATCAAACTTTGCCTTTCCGGTCTTCACCTCTAGGAAGTTAAGAGTTAAGTCTGGCAATTTCAAGGCTGGCATTGGGGCATTTTGCAGGACGAAAAGCAGCTGAAACAGTGGTGTATGGCTCGAAGTCCGATCTGGCTGCAAAGCCTCCACTAACTTGGCAAAGGGTAAGTCTTGGTGAGCGTAGGCTCCTAAGGCTACCTCACGCACTCGCCCAAGCAACTCCCGGAAACTAGGGTTGCCAGACAAATCGGTGCGTAAGACAAGCAGGTTGATAAAGAACCCGATTAGTGGTTCTGTTTCGGCTCGATTGCGATTGGCGACATCAGTGCCAAGTACAATGTCATCTTGCTGGGTGTAGCGGTAAAGCAGTGTTTGAAACGCTGCCAACAGGGTCATAAACAGGCTAGCTCCCTCTTGGCGGCTCAGCGTCTTGAGTTTTTCGCATAGGTTAGCCGACAGTGCGAAGGATTGCGTTGTATCCTTCTCTTGTCGGGTGGGAATCGTTGGGTTGTCTGCTATCTTCTTGAAATCCAATTTGGGCGGAACACCTGCTAACTGTTGTTGCCAGTAGGAAAGCAGAGTTTCTAATACTTCTCCCTGTAGCCACTGACGCTGCCAGTGGGCAAAGTCGGCATACTGAATGGAAAGTTCCGGCAGTGGAGAAGGTTGTCCGGTGCAAAAGGCTTCGTAAAGTGCCGCGAGTTCTCGAATGAATACCCCGTCAGACCAGGCATCGGAGACAATGTGGTGCATCGTCAAGAGTACTACATGCTCTGATAAGCCTAATTTCAGAAGCGTTACTCGCAGCAACGGCCCCAGTACTAGGTCGAAGGGCAACTGGGCTTGTTGAGCCGCCAGTCGCAGAACTTCAGCATGCCGCTCAGTTTCCGGTAATGCTTGCAAGCCTACTACAGGTATTTTGAGGGTCAAGCTTTGGGCGATAACTTGAACAGGTTGCCCATCTACCTCTGTAAAGGTGGTTCGCAAGACTTCATGTCGCCGCACGATTTCGTGGAAACTCTGCTCCAGTGCCGCAATGTTGAGCGAACCAACTAGACGCAGGGCAGCAGGCATATTATAGGCAGTGTTGTTTGGCTCCAACTGATCCAGTAACCACAGCCGTTGTTGAGCAAAGGAGAGGGGTAGCTTTCCATCTCGCGGGATGGGTAGTATGGGCGGAGCCTGCAATCCTTGCCCTGCTTTTGCGATCGCTTCAATGCTCTCAGCTAGCCCAGCGATCGTCGGCGACTCAAACAAACAGCGTAGCGGTAGCTCCACCTGAAAAGCCCAGCGCACACGGGAAATAACCTGGGTGGCTAGTAGCGAATGCCCACCGAGATCGAAAAAGTTGTCGTGGATGTCTACTGACTCACAACCAAGAACCTGTGCCCAAATTCCGGCTAGTACTTCTTCTATAGGAGTCCGAGGTGATATGAATGTTTGTTCCGAGGCAAGTCGTGTGCGATCGGGTGCGGGAAGGGCGCGACGATCTACCTTACCATTAGGCGTCAGTGGCAGAGCATCGAGCATCACAAAAGCAGAAGGCACCATGTAGTCAGGCAGTTTCTGTTTCAGAAAGCTTCGCAGTTCACTGACTGAAGGAAGAACCTCTTCACGAGGAACAATGTAGGCAACCAAGTACTTGTTCCCAGGCTCATCCTCCCTAAGCAAAAGAGCGATTTCGCCTACATTTGGGTGTTGGCTCAGTTCTGCCTCAATCTCCCCCAACTCGATCCGGAAGCCACGAATTTTTACTTGATTATCACCTCGACCCAGAAATTCAATGTTTCCATCCGGTAAGTAGCGTGCTAAGTCTCCAGTTTTGTATAAGCGCGTTCCTGGCTGAAAGGGATTTGGAATAAACCTACGGGCAGTCAGTTCTGGTTGGTTGAGGTAGCCTCTTGCTAAACCGATACCACCGATATAGAGTTCCCCTGGCACCCCAATGGGCAAAGGTTGCAAGTTTGGATCGAAAATGTAGAGTTGAGTGTTGGCAAAAGGTCGTCCAATCGGTACTAACCGCTCAACGGATAAGTCCAGTGTGGTCGTTTCAAAGTAGGAACTGTCAATTGTCGCTTCGGTCAAGCCAAAGGAGTTAATCAGTCGCGTCTGTTGAGTGCAAAGACGTTTGAATTTCTCGTACTCGCCCACGTACCAGCTATCCGAGGCGCAAACCAGCAGTCGCATAAAGTCGAGGCGCTGTTCGTTTGCTTCCAGATACTGGATTAGGTTTCTCAAAACAGCCGGAACGAATTCCGCGCAGTCAACCTTTTCCTGGAGCATTAGCTGGTAAAGTTTTTGGGGGTCTAGCAGCAGTTCGCGAGGGCAAAGAACCAACTTTCCACCAGAACACAGAGCGCGAACTAAGTCTCCAGCAAAGACATCGAACGAGAAGCTAGCCATTTGGAGGAAACAGGTTGGTGTGGCGCGTAGTTGATAAGCTTCCTCCCAGGCGAAATAGGCATTGACGAGGCTGTTATGCTGAATCATCACCCCCTTAGGCTTGCCAGTGGAACCTGAGGTGTAGATGACATAGGCGAGGTTTTTGTCTGTGATATCGGTGATGGGGTTCTTCTCGCTCCCCTGTGAAATTACCTCCCAGTCTTTGTCCAGGTAAATTGCGATCGGGGTTGGAAAGTTAGACTCATATCTTGCATTTACCCTCTCACCCGCCAGGGACTTAAGTCCCTGGCTAACAGGTAAAGTCCTCTCAAGAGGACTAATTTCTGAATCCACAAGCCTTTCAGTCCATTTCAATGGACTTGAACTATGAGCCGGGGACCTGAGTCCACGGTGGGATTCGCTATCTACTGAGAATGGTGCAAAAT
>JALYGX010000160.1 GCA_030776905.1 Cyanobacteriota bacterium
GTACTGTTCCCAAGAAAATCATTTTCGATTTTAGCCAAACTAAGTTTATTGATAGCAGTGGGATCGGCGCGCTGGTTAGCAATCACAGAACCACGCGGGAAAAAGATGTTGAAATGTTACTCAGAGGCGTACTGCCTCAGGTGAGGGCAGTGTTAGAAATGACGGCACTGGACAAGGTGTTCAAGTTTGAGCCACAAGAGGGCCCGAGTCTACCAGTAACAGATCGCTCGCAAAATCAACTACCGACGACTCATCCGTCGGTACGCTCTCAGGTGAAGCGACTGCTAGATTTTGTGGGGGCAGTAGTGGGTTTGGGTATTACTGCTATTGTATTTATTCCCATTGCGCTCGCGATTAAACTCGACAGTCCTGGTCCGATTTTCTTTGGTCAAACCCGTTTGGGTTGGATGGGAAAGCGGTTTACGATTTGGAAATTCCGCTCGATGTATATTGATGCCGAAGAAAGGAAAAAAGAACTCCTAGCTCAAAATCAAGCTGATGGTAAGACCTTCAAAATGGAAAATGACCCCAGAATCACAAAGGTGGGGCGATTTTTGCGGAAAACCAGCTTGGATGAATTGCCTCAGTTCTGGAATGTAGTTAAAGGCGAGATGAGTCTGGTAGGCACAAGGCCGCCTACGCCCAATGAAGTGGACATCTATGAAGTACCAGAGTGGAAACGTTTAGATGTCAAACCAGGGATGACAGGCGAGTGGCAGGTCAATGGGCGTTCTTCAGTACGCAATTTTGAAGACATTATTAGATTAGATTTGCGCTACCAACAAAACTGGAGCCTAGCGTATGACCTCAAGCTCATTATCAAAACAATCGTGGTTGTCTTCCGTAAAGATAGTGGCGCTGTTTAAAAGAAGCTGGAACCATTTTTGGTTCATGCAAAATGAGAAACCACTCAAAGAATCTCGTCTTCAGGTAGAGACGGACTTGAATGCTGTACCTGAAGTTTTGCAGTGGTTCGAGCAATTTACTTCACTACTCCTGCCTGAGCAATTTTGTGGGGAATGTCAACTGGCTTTAGTAGAAGGTTTCACCAATGCAGTTCGCCACGCTCATCGGGACTTACCTCGAACAACGCCTATCGAGCTGGAGTTGCAGTTGTTTACTCAATACCTAGAGATGCGGGTTTGGGACAAAGGAGAGCCTTTTGATTGGCAAGCCAAACTTGAAGCCCTCTGCCGAGAGGATACTAACCCCTTAGAAAAAGAAGGAGGCAGAGGGCTAATCTTCATGCACCGGCTAACAGACGATCTTTCCTATATTCGCCTGTCTGACGGGCGCAATTGTCTGTTGATGCGTAAACAGCGCTAGATTTCAGCGACGGCTCGCTCGATCAAGCGTCGCGCCAGAGTTTGGGTACCGGTATGTTCGTAATAGTTAGTAGACACATCTAGAAAAGCACCTAGATAGTCCAACTTATCATCAGCAACCTCAATAAACCGTCCCAGGTTACTCGCTACTTTTTGTGGAGTCAAAGCTTTAGACGCAACAAAATTACCCATCCATCCCTTGACTGAGTCAAAGCTACGACCAATAAAGTTCAGCTTGCTAGTGGAATCATCACCAGGAATCGAGTCCCTGATACTGCTGAAGGTTTGATTGTGTTCTAAATCTGAAGGGCTAGTGCCCGAAAGAGTGGATTGCGCTTGCATGATAAAGTTGGGACCCAGGGGAATCAAACCGTCAAAACAAACCAGTGCTGCCATCCGCATCAAGTTTTCGCCACTGTATTCCCCTAAAGAAGCAACAAAGTCGCCAATACTATCACCAGGGATGCCATTAATTTGGCAGAAGGCGACTAATTCCACGACTAATTTCAAGCACAAATCGATAGTCTGTGCTTTTTCGGCTTTCGGTGTTACTCGGCTTAAAAGACCCCCAATCAGGGGAATTTTATCGCCGACTTTATTAGCTAGCGCAGCGGCACCTAGGGCATAATCAGTTTTGTCAACGGTTTGGTAAAGCCACAGGGCGCGTTGGTAGCCTTGAGAGCGGTCGTTAAACAGATAGACAGCGCGATCGCCTATTTGCTGAATTACGGCTTCGTCTGTTTCTCCAGTAACGGCACGAATAGTATTCTCAAAACCTACCAAATTATTCCATTCCCCAGGCACGACAAAGTCAAGTGACCTCAGCGCCATCGTGGTTATATTGTTGGTTGGCAGCTCATCAACCAGTTGAAAAATTGCTTTGCTCACGCGCAAACTCCTTGTTTTTGTTTTTTTATTTGTCTTTTGTCACTTGTTGTTTGCCATTTGTCCTTTGTCTGTTGCTAATGACCAATGACTAATAACCAATGACTACTGAATGCGGGAAAGACCATTGAGGTCAAATTTTTGTAACCAAGCTTCGCGATCAAAGGAAGGGTCAGTAGATCTGACGGTGACCTGGTAACGATTGTTTACAAGAATGCTAGTTTGCATAGTGCCAACACTTGTCGCTGGATAACCAGCGACTTTTTTAGTGCTTTGTTGGTATTTTGCTGCCGTCGCCGGGGTACTTTTGGTATCAGAGATAGATAGTGTGGCAACCTCCTTGCCGTCTTTTTTCAACTTCGCTTGGGCAAAGCCTTTTTTCTCTTGAGTGTAGACACGCTCGTACCCATTACTTGCTTTGGGGAAGAATTTATTGAAATTAGAACCTTGGGTGGCATCTTTGACTACAGCCTGACCGCTTTTCTGCTGACTGCTTTGCTGTTGTGCCTGGTCAAAACGATTGGGAGGTTGTGAGGCACAGGACGTTACTAGCAGTAGAAGGCTCAGAAGCAAGGGAGCCAAAATTTTCTGTAAACGAGACGTAATCATTGTCTTCTCCTTAATGATTGGGGTTCTCGTACCAATTCTGGCTTACTGGTTGCTCATGTGGATCACCCTCAAGTCTCATCACCAAAGCTAAGCTTTAATACGTATGATGGAGAATCACGCCTCTAGCTGAAGAATAATATAGTAGCGATCGCCGATTTCCTCATTGAGCGATCGTGCAGGGTGCATCGCGGCAGAAGTCTGTAATTAAGGGATGAGGGACACTCCAAACATTGAGACAAGCAAGATTTTCTTGCTTCCTTACCTGGGCATTTCATACCTAAAAACACCAAGAGCTTACTACTCGTTAATTTTTGTCCAGTTATCTCAGGACGTGTCACTACAATTACAGCTCTACAGGAAGTTGAGATGAATAGAGCGCCTTTAATCTTGTATAGGAATCTTCAAATCCCTTTGGCGGACGTAAGACTAGCCTGGAGAGACAATCCCAAAAAGTTGACAAGTATCTACTACTCAGATGGCAACCTTAAGTTATGCGCATTCTGATTTATTCCTATAATTATTATCCAGAGCCAATTGGGATTGCCCCCCTAATTACGGAACTGGCAGAAGGGTTGGTAAAAAAAGGGCACAAAGTTAGGGTTGTTACGGGTATGCCTAACTATCCTCAACGGCGGATTTATGAAGGATATCGAGGCAAGTTGTATCTAACCGAGCTAACCAACGGTGTTGCCATTCAGCGCAGTTATGTCTGGGTTCGTCCCAAACCAAGTTTGGTTGATCGCTTATTACTGGAGGTTAGCTTCGTCGTTACTAGTTTTGCCCATGCCCTTAGGGGTAAGCGTCCAGATGTCATTTTTATTACCGCTCCCCCCCTACCTGTTTGTGTCCCCGCTGCTCTTTTGGGTTGGATACATCGCACTCCAATAGTTTTAAATCTTCAAGACATTTTGCCAGACGCAGCTGTTCACGTTGGCTTACTAAAAAACCCAAAGATAATTCGCATCTTTGAAGCCTTGGAAAAATTTGCCTATCGGACAGCGACCACAATTAGTGTGATTGCCGACGACTTTGTCGAGCACTTGCTCTGTAAGAAAGTTCCGCCTCACAAAATTGTGCAGATTCCCAACTGGGTTGATGTCAATTTCATTCGTCCCTTGCCAAAAGAAGACAATCAATTCCGCGTCACCCATAAACTGACAGATAAATTTGTTGTACTCTACTCCGGTAATATTGCCTTAACTCAAGGCTTAGAAACTGTAATTGAGGCGGCAACTCGTCTGTTCCACATTCCCGACATTGCGATCGTGATTGTGGGAGAAGAAGCGGCTTTGCAGCGATTGCAGCATTATTGTGACACCTGTGGAGCGATTAACGTTATCCTGCTGCCACTTCAACCCCGTGAAGAACTCCCAGAAATGCTAGCTGCCGCAGATGTAGGGCTAGTCGTACAAAAGCACAACGTGATTTCCTTCAATATGCCTTCCAAAATTCAAGTACTGTTGGCAAGCGGTCGCGCCCTCGTGGCGTCTGTTCCTGCTACAGGTACGGCTGCCAGAGTTGTTAAACAAAGTGGTGGCGGCATTGTTGTTCCTCCAGAAGATCCGGATGCCCTAGCCGCGACTATCTTGGAGTTGTATCACCAGCCCGATAAAGTTAAGGAGCTGGGTGAAAACAGTAGACAGTACGCTC
>JALYGX010000161.1 GCA_030776905.1 Cyanobacteriota bacterium
TTGATGAGCTGCTCAAGTTGGGGATAGTCCTGAAAGATTTGTGTCCAGTCATCCTCATCAGAGAAGGCTTGATTTTTGACGAGAATGTGTTTGACCCGTCCTTTGAACTTCAGAGCGGATTCAATAAACAGTGTGTTGCTGTCATGCGCTCCCGTACAGCAGAACCACTTGTAGATTTCCAACCCGTACTCTTTCCCCAAGTCATCGCCTGCCAGCCCGTTCCGCTCAATCCAGTTGGTAACCACCACTTCAATCTGACTGGGCAAGTTGACGATTACGGGCTTCTCCAGTGAGAGGTTGAAAATTACATCAACATCGTTGGCTTTTTTCTCAACTTCGCTGAAGAATACGGTTTGAGAGCGCTCTGGGTAGCGTGAGGCTACATCGGGATTAGAGCGATCGCTATCTACTAAATGAAAATCTAGCTTTTTGAGATGCAGGTAGTAGACTAACGCTCTGGCAAAGAAGCTCTTTCCTACTCCCCCTTTCTCTCCGTCAATTAAATGAATCTGCGGCATTTTCCCCCCTTCAAAACTTACAAAGCAAAAATCTATAAGCCGCCTGTATCAAACTTGGGTACAGAGTTCCAGGCGTTATCTTCTTCGTCTGTTTCCACATCAAGATGTTCTGGAGGAACTACTCTCAAAGCTGGCGGGTACGTTGGCATTTGCTGAAATACAGGAGATACAGGAGACTGCCTCTCTATCCCAAAGACAGTTCTCAGATGTAAGGCCTGATCTTCTAAAGCGAAAATCATGTTAATAGCCAGCTTTTTTAGCTCCTGACCTTTTTTGGCTCCACACTCTTGGTAAGCTTCTGGCAACCAAAAAGCTCGTGCAGCCCTAAGCATCATCTCGTTAGAAATCAATGGCGTTCCCTGTTTTTTGAGATAATTCAGTAGGATGCCATTTGGTGTTTTTGGCGACGGTCGAAACCTAAATCTGATGTCTAGTCGGTTGTCCATTGGCTTACACCAGAATTATCCTAATGCAGCTAGATCAACAGCCTCAGAAAGAGAATTGGCGACAATTCCTCGGAAATAGAGATAAGTCCCGTAGGCATCACTCAACCTCGAACCAAGTTCTTCATTTTGGAGACATTCGGGAATTTTAATGTCTGCATTCCAGTTGATTTCGGTATAGGCAAAATGATCCTCTAGCTCAATATGCATATATTCAGCTGTGCCACCACACAAGATCACCTCATCCAGGTGAATTTGACGAGGTAAAGTTTCTCTTAGCCAGCTACGCAGGGCTAAGGCATACTCATCCCGGCAAGGCTTGATTACCTCTACGAGTCTTTGCACCTCATCTCTTCGAGTTTCTGCAACACTCGACATTGACAAGGGTTCCAAATGACGAGGCTCGACTTTATCCCCAGCCAAAGCGATTGCTCGTGCTAGCTGTGCCGTTGAAGGTAGTCCTGCAATCCGGCTCTCAACTAGCTCTACCATTTTGATAAAGCCCAGATTTGAGGTAGTTCGCTTGCTGACCTGTCCACGCTCAGAAAGTAGTACAGATGCATTTCTATAACCCACCATCACTACGGCAATGGTTTTCCGATGAGCTGCATCACCTAATTGGTATCGGTGGATCATATAGATCCCACCGCCTTCGGGTTTGCAATCAAAGTGAGTCAGGGTTGCGCTTATCTTGCCAGTGGGCGTGTCGAAATTCTTTAAGCCATCTTCAAGCATTTCACGTAGCTGCTTCCCACTTTCATACTCCCCGGCTGGCATCAATATTATGATTGCCACATTGAACCGATTCTTAAGTTTTAGTGCCTTGGAAGCCACCCATACGGCTGCCAAAGTTTTGGGAAACGCCCGTTCATACTTCAGCGCCGATAGACCCGGATTGCCATGAAACCTTGCGCGAGCAAGATACCCCACAACATAAGATTGTCCATCCACCGTCACCCAAGCTGAATCGGCTGGGTCAGCATGACCGAGCTTGGATGATTCATAGTTGGCGATCGCTGCTTGGGGAACAGAAATCACTTCTGGCTCCATTAGCAGCAGTTGCTCATTTAAAGATGCGTCTGCATATACGGCTTTGGTTAATGACCCTCCAAAATCTATTGCAATTGTTAGATCAGGCGGTCTAGCTTTTTTTGCCACGTTAAAAGCTCCTTTTTGGGGGAGGGGGACAGGAGGGGATAATATAGGGTCACGGTGATGGCAAAGTAGGGGAAAACCCCAGCAATTACCAGGTAATCACCGAAAATCTCATCAGCATTTTGGCAAGTTATTGACAATTAATACTAATTAGCTGCCTTGTGAGGAGGTTTTTTCAAAGACCTAGTTAGCCCCGTTCTTTCCCCTCCTATCCCCTCTTTTGTTCCCGTCATTGAACTATTTAATTGATAGCAGCCATCCGACACCACCATCTATTGACCGAATGATAGAGGGACGGCAAGCTGAGCAACTAAAAGAGCTACAGAATCTAGTTTGCCGCGCGTTCCTCTATCCCAAGAAAGAGATAGAAAAAAGGCTAGAATCCGCATGAAGTTTACAGAAATAAATAATACTCGCCACCTGCTTTCCCACCGTTCCTCTATCGTAAGAAAGAGCCTCTTTCTTGCCTCTTCACAGGCGATGATGTGGGCAGTATTGTTGAGTTATCTTCTCAATAGTACTTCTTCTCGACAGGGAGCAAGCCAAGTCGAGAGGCACCTCCGAAGAGGTGCTGGGAGCTTCTGGCACGAAGCTCCCCTCCTCGACGGCTTGCTCTACGAGGTCAAGAGCCGGAAACGAACCTCTCCTTCGTCGCAAAAACAAAAATGACCCGCCCAAAAACGCGCACACATAGACACCCGCTTTGGCTAACGCAGGCCGAAAAAAGTCAATGGAGTGAAAAGGCAATTCTCGCCGGACTGAGTCTCAACGAGTATATACGCGCTTGCGTGGAGCGAAGAAAAATACCAGAGCGTCAGCCTCAAATCAATCGCCAAGTTGCCACCGAGTTAGGGCGCATAGGAGTAAACCTGAATCAACAAGTCCGAGCAATGAATACCGCACTCGCTTCGGGTCAGTTTATCCCCAATGTTGATGAGAGTCTGGCTACTATCCAAGAACTGTATGAAG
>JALYGX010000162.1 GCA_030776905.1 Cyanobacteriota bacterium
TAAAAGCATGGGACTATCAGCCGTATGGGTTAATCGCAGACAAGGTAAGGAAGGCTTTGGAGCAACACTTGCTGCGAGTGGTCAGCCCGATCTAGAAGTACCAGACTTGAAAACCTTAGTGTCTTTAATGGGTTTGGCTTGATTTTAAAACTAGAAAGCCTACCTCCCACAAGACTCAGGTGCTATACTTTCATTTTTCCTAACCTTTGGGAAAGCTGATCACCTACTTTCGTTGTCCAGCATCTATTGTCCGTTGCTACTGACAAATGACAACGTTGCCATTGTCCTTTCCCAAGCGCTTTCGCCAATGGCTATTACCCAGACGACGCCTTGCGATCGCAGAAGCCTGTCTCATCGGTTTGGTATCCGGACTCTCCGCCGTCTTGCTCAAGCAAAGTGTCGGCTGGTTCGGGACATTGCGCATTCAAGCGTCTAACGTGTTACCTGGCAGCTTAGTCTTACCTGCCGTTGGACTCTCCTTAGGGCTACTTTGCGGGTTTCTCATTGAGCGCCTAGAACCAGAAGTAACGGGTAGTGGCATTCCTCAAATTAAAGGCGCACTAGCTCAGTTTCCCATTGCCTTGAATTTACGGGTAGCTCTTGTCAAGTTGGTAACCAGCATTCTCTCGATGTCGGCGGGACTGACATTGGGGCGGCAAGGGCCAACCGTACACATTGGGGCAGCTTTGGCGGCTCAATTCAGCCATTGGGTTCCGACATCTCCCGATCATCGCCGTCAGATGATTGCTGCTGGGGCTGGTGCTGGGTTAGCGGCTGGGTTTAATGCCCCCCTGGCGGGTATTCTTTTTGTTGTCGAAGAACTACTGCGCGACCTCTCGAATCTGACACTCGGTACTGCCATTCTTGCCTCCTTCATTGGTGCGGTTGTTTCGCGGCTATTGGGTGGGCGCAGCCTAGAACTCAACCTGCAACTCACTGCTCATTCCAGTAGCTTCACGGCACCAGAGATTCCCTTTTATTTGTTGTTGGGTGTGTTGGCTGGGTTACTGGGTGCTTTGTTTAATCAGGGACTTCTTGCCAGTCTCACCTTCTACGAGCAGCTGAACCTCAGTTTACCCATGCGTATCGGTTTAGCTGGCATGATCAGTGGGTGCGTGGTGGCGCTGCTGCCGATCGCTTTTCGCAACAACAGTGGCTTACGGGAGTTGCTGATTACAGGTAATGCCAGTTGGCAATTTACTAGCGTTGCCTTTGTCGCCTACTTTATCCTGACCCTGGTTGCCTATGGATCTGGGGCACCTGGAGGTCTGTTTCACCCCTCCCTCGTCTTGGGTGCTGCCTTGGGCTACTTAGTGGGGGTGGGTCAGTCTCATTTGCTGGGATTGGGTTCACCTACTAGCTACGCTTTGGCAGGAATGGGAGCCTTTTTTAGCGCTGTTTCCAAGGTGCCTGTCACGGCGATTGTCATCGTGTTTGAGATGACCACGAACTTTAATCTCGTGCTGCCCTTAATGATCAGTTGTGTGGTTTCCTACCTGATTGCCGATAAGGTGGCAAAAGGGTCACTCTATCAGCGTCTGCTGGAGTTGAAAGGGTATAGCTTACCAACACAAGCCGTTGCCAAGAATTCATTGGCAGGCTTGACAGCCTCTGACTTGATGGAGCGTCGGGTCGAAACGTTGGTGAGCCAGATGACGTTAGATGAGGCCGTTCAGGCTTTTGCCCGCTCTCATCATCGCGGCTTTCCGGTAGTCGATGGGGGTCAATTGGTGGGTATTATCACTCAGACTGATATTGCTAATGCGACCGAACGTCAGCTACCTGGGGATACGACTCTTGCACAAATCATGACTCCCCAGCCGATAACGGTTATCCCGACTGACTCGTTGAGTCAGGTTCTCTATCTGCTCAACCGCTACAAACTGAGTCGATTGCCGGTTACCGAGGGTCGTAAGCTGGTGGGAATTATCACTCGTGCCGATATTATTCGCTCCGAAGCTGACCAGCTCAGTGGTGGAACCGACCAAGTAGAATCGCGTCCTGAGCCGTCTTATGTGGTTTATCAAACTCGTGCCCCATCGGTAGGACGGGGGCGGCTTTTGGTTCCCTTAGCTAACCCTCAAACGGCTCCCGTGCTGTTGGAACTAGCTGCGGCTATTGCCCGCGATCGCGATTATGAAATCGAGTGTCTTCAGGTTATCCCCGTCCCCCGCAGTAACAATCCCGCTCAGACACCCGTAAAAACTACGAGAAGTCGTCGGTTGCTGCGTCTGGCAGAGAAGTTGGGGCGAGATTGGGAGATTCCCGTCCACACCCAAATTCGGGTATCCCACGATACTGCTCAAGCGATTCTAGAAACAATTAAGGAACGGCATATTAGTCTGCTGTTTATGGGATGGAAAGCTAAACCTGCCACTAGCCCCGATCGCGTCTTTGGTAATGTTGTTGATACCCTAATTCGGCAGGCTCCCTGCGATCTGGTGTTGGTGAAACTGGGGTATCGGGACGAGGCGCAGGACGATGGGACAACTGTCGCCTCTTGTCCTTTGCCTATAGCCTGGAATCGTTGGCTAGTACCGATGGCGGGTGGTCCCAACGCCAGTTATGCACTGCAACTACTACCAGCTTTGGCAAGGCTTGGTGTAGCACCGATGCTGAAGGTGGCTCAAGTTTTTCCTCCCTCGATTCGCCTACCCGATACAACGGGGTTGGAAAAAGCTGCCTTCTTCCTTAGCCATAAACTGAATGCGAGTGTGGCGGCAATTCCCGTCCGTTCTTATTCTGTTTCTGACGCCGTGATTCATTTGGCTCACGCCGATCAATGCGATGTTGTTGTCTTAGGAGCTAGTCGGGAAGGCTTATTGCAGCAGGTGGTGCATGGAAATATTCCAGAAGCGATCGCGCGGGGTGTGAACAGCACCGTGATTCTGGTACGCAGTGCGCCTAAGTGACTACCAGTTCTGAGTTAAGGAGTTCCGCAGAAATCACTTATCTGCTTGCCCCTTACGCTCCAGAACTTGCATCCCGTTGAAGATATCTGGTTGCAAGCTAAGAATTTTGTCCGCCCTATTATATAGGGTTACACTACCCGATTAGTGCGAATACATTCCCCGTACCAATCGAAGCTTGCCTTAGGAATGCGCCTTTGCGTGGGGTAATCCACATAGATAATGCCAAAGCGTCGGTCATAACCCCAAGCCCACTCAAAGTTATCCATCAGACTCCAGAGGAAGTAGCCTTTGAGAGGATACCCCTCACTAAAGGCTCGATGTGCTGCCTTCAAATGCTGCCGCAGGTACATAATCCGGTCAGTGTCGATTACCTCGCCGTTGGCATTCACTTCATCTTGTGCCGCACAGCCATTTTCAGTAATAAATACTGGCAAATCCGCACGCCCAACTGTTTCACTAATATGACGAATGCCCCAATACATGCACTCAGGTAGGATATCCAGCCAAGGCATATTCATGCGTGGATACCCTTTGGGTAAGTCAAGAAATTCATAGCCTAGTTTGTTATCAGCCGCCCGGACATAAATGCCAGTGTAGAGGTTAAGACCGATCGCATCTAACGGCTGATGAATTGTTTCTAAGTCACCTTCTTGAATATCCGGTGCATCTATCCCCAACTGTTCCAGTAGGGCAGGACTATAAGCACCAGTCAGGGCAGGAAAAATGATGCCACCATTCTGCCTACAGGTAGGGAACGCCAATTTTGCTGCGGCGACGTTCAGGGGTGACTCATTGATGGGAACAGTTGGAGCGATATTGTCTACCAGTGCAACAGAACAGGGAACGGGTGAGGCGGCACGGATTGCCTGACAGCCCAAACCATGAGCCAACAGCGCGTGGTGAGAAGTCTGCCAAACTTGTTTAGGTGATTTGACACGAGTTCCAGGGGCATGAAGGGGTTCCTCATCAACCCCATAGCCCAGGTGAGTGAAGCAGGAAATTTCGTTGATAGTCATCCAGTGAGAAATGCGATCGCCTAACCGACTGACAACAGCACTAACGTAGTCAGCATAATCAAAAGCCATCTCGCGACTTTGCCAAGAACCGTATAAGTCTTCCAGCGCTTGAGGTGAGTCCCAGTGAAATAGGGTGGCATGGGGGGTAATTCCGTAATGCCGCAGGCAGTCAAGTAGGCGCTTATAGAAATCAATGCCTTGTTCGTTGACTGTCCCGCGACCCTCTGGAATAATCCGAGACCAAGCGATGCTAAAGCGATAATGCTTGATGCCCAGTTGTGCCATCAGTTGCACATCTTTTTCGTAGAGATGGTAGTGGTCGCAAGCAACGTCACCCGTATCGCCGTTGAGGACTCGTCCAGGGGTATTGCTGAATATATCCCACACACTGGGTTGGCGACCTCCTTCACTCGCCGCACCTTCGATTTGATAGGAGGCGGTTGCCGCACCCCACAAGAAATCATCTGAAAATCGGTAGCTAGTCATAAGCAATTTTTGGGTTAGTTCGCTTGAATTGTACCCGGACTAAGTTGGGCGGGAACTTTTTAGAAGGATATTACGTCTAAAACATCACAGTAAGAATTCCCTCCCCATCCATGAGCGCCGAGCGACTGCAAAGGGATGAGAAGGAATGCTGCTTTTGAGTCAAGTCGCCTTAATCAACTCAAGGCAAAACTACGCTCTAACGATTCGGACAGGGGAGGAAGAGTTTTGATATATTTGTGAGCTAATTATCCAAAGCGATCGCTTTACCTAATCAGAACGATTGATGAGGCGACAA
>JALYGX010000163.1 GCA_030776905.1 Cyanobacteriota bacterium
GCCTATTGGAGCAATTGAACAACATGGACCCCATTTGCCAATAATTGTAGATTCAGCGATCGCAGTTTCTGTCCTTGGTAAAGCCTTAGCCAAACTCGATTCAGCCGTTCCCGCCTATGCCTTGCCACCTCTGTACTACGGCAAATCCAACGAGCATTGGCACTTCCCCGGTACGATTACCCTTAGCGCCCAAACCTTGCTAGCAGTGCTGACGGAAATGGCTGATAGCATTTACCGTTCAGGGTTTCGTAAACTAGTGTTGATGAATGCTCACGGGGGACAACCGCAAGTGATGGAAATTGCGGCACGGGATATTCATCAAAAGTATGACGATTTCTTAGTTTTTCCCTTATTTACTTGGCGAGTCCCCCATATTGCTAAGGAATTACTATCACCCAAAGAGTTAGAATTTGGCATCCATGCTGGAGATGCAGAAACAAGTTTATTACTCTCGATTTTGCCAGAACAGGTGAAGATGGAGAGGGCAGTAGCCGAGTATCCCCACGCCTTACCAGAAGATAGTCTTTTGAGTATGGAAGGGAAGTTACCTTTTGCTTGGGTGACACGAGATCTAACGAAAAGTGGGGTGTTGGGTGATGCGACAGTGGCAACAAGGGAAAAAGGCGATCGCTTATTAGAATCTGTGTCCGATGGTTGGGTAAAAGTCATCGAAGATGTCTACAAATTCCGTCAGCCGCAAGCGTGGAAAGCATGAAGTAGAAATAGGCTAAGAGTTAGGTAATTTAGCGGATTTAGGAGAAAGTGCAATTCGCCAAAATGGGAATAGCTTTCCCTAGATATCAAAAATCATGCCTGACATGGAACTGCCTCTAGAATCCCTGCTTTCGAGGATTTCACAGCTCGAAGAGCGGCAAAATGTCGTGTCGAAATATATGGTAGGGCTGAAACGCCAGTTTGATGGGATGACTGAAGGGTTGCAGCAGATAGAACCTTTGAAGGAACAGGTTGCCCAACTGCAACAGCGTTTCAACCAGCTACCGACTTTGGATAATGTTGATACAACTGACGCCTCAACCAAGTCTGAAACTATTGATGATGCTGAGGTAGTGAGGCGGTTTTTTGAGCGAGTTGAACAAAGTGAAAAAGCGATCGCAGGCACAGTAACCCCACCGTTTAGCAAATCAGTAGTAGACTCTGCTGAAGTTGCAGTGAATACTGATGCTGCTACCCGACCCAGTGATGAGGAATTCAAGATAGAGAGAATGTTGCTGCTGCTAGGAGCCTATGTAGATGAGGAAGAAAATCAGGAAGCAGCTATCAGTAGTGGAGAATTTTGGAGACGGTACAAGGCGGGGGAACGGAACTTTACTGGGGTCAACATAACTAGGGCAAATCTCAGTGGACAATGGCTAAGTGAGGTTAACCTGAGCAAAGCGAATTTAGCCGAAGCAAGGTTAAGTCGCTGTAATTTCGACTGGCTCAACCTGACTGGCGCAGATATGAGGGGCGCAGACCTGAGTGAGGTAGAGACTGTCGAACGTAGTCGTGACGGCTATCATAGGGCAACCATGAGGGAGGCAAACTTAGAAAATGCTGATCTCCATAAGGCAAAGCTACAGCGTGCAATCTTATCAAACGCAAAGTTGAGCAAGGCAACCCTCAGTGGAGCTACTCTGTGGGAAGCTGATCTGAGCGGAGCTGACCTCTGTAAAGCCAACCTTAGCAAAGCTAGTCTGTGGAAAGCCGATCTAAGTGGAGCCAACTTGAGCGGAGCCAACTTGAGTCGAGCATACCTGGGACAAGCAAAACTGCTCAGGGCAAACCTAACTAATGCCAACCTGTGTGAAGCAAACCTGTTTGATGTCACTCTCGAAGGGGCAAATCTTCAAGGAGCAAACCTTCAGCAAGCTCTTTACAATAACGCGACATGGTTCCCTACAGGATTTGACCCCTCTGAAACAGGTGCTTACTTCATTTGCTCCGGCGCTTCACTGCAAAAGGCAAACTTAGCTGATGCTCATTTGAGCCAATTCAACCTCGGTGGGTCAGACTTACAAGGGGCTAACTTGAGTAGAGCCAACTTGGAAAACGCTAACCTGAGTGCAGCTAACTTGAAGGACGCAATCTTGAGTGAAGCTAACTTGAAAAACGCTAACCTGAGTGGAGCCAACTTGAAGGACGCAATCTTGAGAGAAACAGAATTAAGGGGAGCCAACCTGAGTGGAGTAATCCTGTGTGGGGCAAAACTTCAAAAAGTATGTCTGGCATCTAGCAAACTTAGCAACGCAAATCTAAGTGGGGTAAATCTGAGTGAAGCTAACCTGAGTTGTGCAAATCTGAGCGCAGCGTCTTTGAATGAAGCAGATCTGCGTGGTGCAACTCTTCGACAGGCAAATCTACAGGGGTCAGACCTTACTAAAGCTGACCTCCGAGGAGCAGACTTTAATAGAGCAAATTTATCGGGAGCAAATTTATCGGGAGCAAACTTGGGCGGCGCAAACTTGGATGAGGCAAACCTCACTGGCGCTATCATGCCGGATGGCACGACTCATGAGTAGGCTTTGCTGATGTTCTGAATAGGCGATTCTCCTTTCGAGATGCTGCGCTAACGTACAACGAAACAAAAGAGCGATCGCCTTTTCAATTCTGTCCACCAAACCTAGCCAACAGCGCATCACGAGACAATTGAAGTAGCAACAAGGTAAACTCCTCTGGCGGCAACTCAAGCATTGGTTCAACAATCGCGGCTAATGCCTCATCCAAGGAACCAAAGCGGACTCTAAGCAGGTTCTCTATCGTAGCGCGGCGTTCCGTCTGTATGCCTTGCTGCCCAGCCTCTTCCAGCCGTTGCAAATAAAGTGGTGATAAGTTCATAAATAGCTCCCTACCCTCTTCATCTAAATTTTCACTCGCTTCTAAGTTGACCCGTCCCTTTTTTACAACCCGTTTGGCCAGCGCAAATTAATCTAAGTTAATATAAATTCATAACTTCATAACTTTCAAGCTTCTAAACTATGGCTAACGAAGAACGCAAACAGAGAATACTCGATCACGTCAGTAGAACCGTAAAGCTTCCTCAGCAGCTATCTTCGACCAATTCCGAGTCTAGAAAGCAGCAAATCAGGGATCACATCAAGAGGACTCGCAATTAAGAAAAATTGCCCTCGAAACTGCTCAGATACAGATAGAGGGCAATGTGATTTTTAGCCGAGTAACGATACATGAGCGTTGACAATGCGCCATCCCTCTTCTATACGCATCCAGGTTTGGCTTTGCCGTCCCGTACGATTTGAGTTTTGACGCTGAAATTCTGTATTCGCTGTAGCAAAATTACGTCCATAAGTAGTAATTACCGTATTTATTAGCGATCGCTCTAAATTCACAGGTGAGCGATTTTTGCGAAAAGAAGCGATCGCATCGTACCCATATAGATTTTCCGTTACCCCAAAGCGCAGCGTGTGCGGACTATTCCAAAATAGTTCGTCAAGCACCGCCACATCATTACTAACCAACGCTTTTTCGTAACGCTCAAATGCTGCTGTCACCTCAGCCACAACTTCGGGAATATTGATATCCATATAACAAACTTAAGACTTTTCCACCCACAACTAGGAAATTCCAGAACTTTTTGGGAAACCTAGCTGTTTTTGTGTAGTTATAAACTGACCCTCTCTTAAAAGTACTTAGTGCTGAGTGTATCTAAAGAAATCGCAGCAGAATTTATAGCTGCTCAATCAAAGCGCTGAGTGCATCAGTTTTTCTCTATGTTAAGTATTAGTCACAAAACTTAGCTAAGTGTAGTGAAATACACTATAATTAATAAAAAGATAAAAAAATAAATTCTTAGAGTTTGAGAGGCAAATAGTAGGCGTGAGTCAGTATCAACTTGTTTCTCCTGACCAGCAGATAGGCGAACCGCAGAGGCGCTATGACGCAAAAGTAATCGCGCGGTATTACCGCATTCGACCTTGGGCAGTTATCTGGCGTGCCCTAAGCATTATCTGGCTCTTCTCCCGATTTGTTCTGAGTTTAAAGTGGGACGAATGGGGTGATCGAGCGGAACAGAACAAGTTGAAACGCGCCTCACAACTGCGGGAAATCCTCACTCGCCTTGGGCCTACCTTTATTAAGGTAGGTCAAGCGCTCTCTACACGTCCAGACTTAATCCGAAAAGATTTTTTAGACGAGCTGATTAAGTTACAAGACCAATTGCCGCCCTTTGACAATGCGCTCGCCTTCTCAATCGTGGAAAGAGAGCTGGGATGTTCTGTCCAAGAAGCCTTTCGCGAAATTTCCCCAAAACCTGTGGCGGCGGCTAGCCTCGGTCAAGTCTATCGCGCCTTTCTCCACAGTGGTGAAGAAGTTGCGGTCAAGGTACAGCGTCCTAACTTACTACCAACTATCACCCTAGATTTATATTTAATGCGCTGGGCATCAGGCTGGCTTTCTCCCTGGCTGCCTTTAAATCTAGGGCATGACCTAACTTTAATTGTTGATGAATTTGGTATCAAATTATTTGAGGAAATCGACTACATCAACGAAGGTCGTAATGCCGAGAAATTTGCCTACAACTTCCGCAACGACCTCACCGTCAAAGTGCCGAAAATTTACTGGCGCTACACTAGTGTCCGCGTCCTCACTTTAGAGTGGATTAATGGCTTCAAGCTGAATGATGCCAAAAGCATTCGAGCGGCTGGACTTGACCCGGACAAAGTGATTCAAGTTGGTGTGATTTCGGGTCTGCGTCAGCTCTTAGAACATGGCTTTTTCCACGCCGACCCCCATCCAGGCAACTTGTTTGCCCTAGCCGACGGACGTATGGCTTATATTGACTTTGGCATGATGGATCAGCTAGAGCAATATACCAAGGAAACCATTGCCAGTTCTGTAGTCTACTTGATTAATAAAGACTACGCTGAATTAGCGAAGAATTTTGTCAAACTGGGCTTCTTAACCCCAGATACCGATATCCGACCCATTATTCCAGCCTTAGAAGCCGTGCTAGGACAAGCGATGGGAGAAAGTGTCGTTAACTTCAACTTTAAGACGATTACGGATCAGTTCTCAGAGTTGATGTATGATTACCCCTTCCGCGTACCAGCGAAGTTTGCTTTGATTATTCGTTCTTTGGTGACGCAAGAAGGCTTAGCACTTACCTTAAATCCGAATTTCAAAATTGTTGAGGTGTCCTACCCCTATGTAGCGCAGCGTCTGCTTACGGGTGAATCCCCAGAAATGCGGCGGCACTTGATTGAGGTGTTGTTCAAAGATGGGAAGTTCCAGTGGCAGAGACTGGAGAATATGATTGCGATCGCACGCTCCGACCAAAACTTCGACTTACTCCCAACGGCTCAATTGGGGTTACAGTATCTTCTCTCCGATGAAGGAAACTTTCTGAGGCGTCAGCTACTGCTAGCGCTAACAGAAGATGACCGCCTCCATACCGAAGAAGTACAACGCCTGTGGAACTTGGTCAAAGATGACCTGAAGCCAGGACGTTTATTTAACGTAGCTTTAAGTGCCTTGACTGAAATTTCCAGCGAGGGTGTTGCAGCGATTCTACCCTTAGCTACCGCGTCCAAAAGCAAGTAGCCGTTCAGGGTTCATGGTTGATTGCGTTCTTCTATGAACTATGAACACTCCATCGCCATTCCTCCCACCAAACCCTTCCCAAACTCAGGGGAGGGTTTGCTGTTTAAGTTTTAAGAACTTTACTAACAGACTGCATCGAGTCAGCTATTCCCGTCAAAACTAAGCGAAGATCATTTGTGGGTCAGCTAGCTAGGAGCCTACTCATTTTTTTGTACGATAAGTTGAGGGAGCAACTAAAGAAACCGTAGAACCGAGGGCGATTCCTAAGCAATAGCTATGCTGAACTAAGCACTCTATTACGAAAATGCGTTTGCTCATGCTGGATTATGTCCTGCTACGCTAACACGCAGTCTTTTAAGATAACCGGATTGACTAAGGCAAGCCGGTAATTATGGAAAATCGATTCATTCCTATAGTCAGCCTCCTAGAGCGTTGATAATGCCTGGATCAAACTCAAAAACTTAATAATGATTAATACGACTTCCGTGCTGGCAGAATTGCTGCAAGCCCAACCCCAATTGCGATCGCAAGTATATTTCAAGTCTTCCTTAACAGCACTGTCTCACGCGATGGAAGACCAAGTTCTTGCGGGGTTAGATCAGCACTTGGTGATTGCCAGCTTCCAACGCGAACGATTTTATCGCCAGGAAGCACACCGCTATCGCCGCATTGCCGAGCGGACATCACAAGTCTATGTACTGGCAGCACCAGAAACAGACTTCAAAAATAGCTCAGACTTTTACGAAACTATAGCCTTTGAGCCAGGAGATGCCCTGGCGCAGGAGTGGCATTTAGTCGTGATCGGACATCAGTATGCTAACTGCCTGATTTGCCGGGAACGACCCGCACCCGTACCAAACAGCATCGATACAGACATTGACCCCTCCCGGCGCTTTGAGGGAATTTGGACGTTTGACCGGAATGTCAGCAAAAATGCGGCGGAGTTGCTGCTGAATCGAATCCAAGCTTACCGCCCCGAACTGGCTGTCAAGATTGCAGCGGCAAAATCTGAGTATTTAGGAGATTCGCCTTTAGCGAGTTCTGGATTAACACCCGACTCCGCCAACCCCGACCCTTTTGTCCAGCGCTTGGTGACTTACTTGCAGGCAGGTCAGTACAAGCTGCTGAAAGCTTATCGCTCAATTTTCGCTCAGGAACAGAAAGAGCGCCTAGTGAATTCCATTACTACAGCAATTCGCCGCAGTCTCAACCCCGATGAAATTCTTGAAGTCGCCGTGCAGGAATTGGGGCAAGTTTTGGGTTCCTGCCGATGCCTGATATACCGCTGCAAGGCAACAGATGCTGAGGCAACGATTACCCATGAGTTCTTAAAGACAGGAGTTTCTGCCACTCTAGGGCAGTCATGGCCCTTGCAGGATAATTGTCTATTCCAAGACGTTTTACAGCGTCGGGAATTTGTTTATGTGCAAGACACTCAAGAGGATTCGCGCCTTAACAGCAATCCGGCAGCAGCACAGAATGGGTTAGAGACTCGACAGCCTCAAAGCAAAACGCGCAATTTGCCCTCTGGAATTTTAAAAAATCTGGTGCAGCAGTTTACGATTCGCTCTTGGCTAATGGTGCCAGTGCTATACCAGGGTCAATTGTTGGGAATGGTGGAGTTACACCACTGCGGCGGGATGCCCTATACCTGGGAAGACGATGAGCTGTCACTGGTAGAAGCGATCGCCACTCAAGTTGGTGTAGCCTTAATTCAAGCCGAAGCCTACGCTAACCTGGAAGATTTAAACCAACAACTCGAAGCCCTCGACCGTACCCGCAGCAACTTAGTCGCTATAACGGGTCATGAACTGCGTACACCCCTGTCCACGATTCAGGTTTGCCTAGAAAGTCTAGCCGCCGAACCCGATATGTCCCCAGAGTTGCGTCAGGTGATGCTCAACACCGCTCTTGCCGACGCCGAACGGATGCGGAAACTGGTTCAAGACTTCCTGACTCTCTCCCGCTTAGAAAGTGGTCGCGTAGAATGGCATCCAGAATCCCTTTCCTTAAACGAGTGCATCGATCTTGCCCTTAGCCATATTCGCGCTCGCCGTACTGAAAGCGAACGACCGCAAATCCTTACACAAGTCCCAGATGACCTACCCTTAGTTCGAGCTGATGGGGAGTGGCTCGTAGAAGCTCTAGCCAAACTTCTCGACAATGCCTGCAAATTTACGACCCCTCAAGGGCAGATTACAATTCAAACCCACTGCAATGGAGGTTCCATGCTAGAAGTTACCGTAGCCGATACGGGTCGTGGCATTGAACCCAACCGTCTTGAAGATGTCTTTGATCGCTTTTATCAGGAAGAAGGGGCATTGCGACGCACCACTGGCGGGACGGGACTAGGTCTAGCAATTTGTCGCCAAATTGTCAAGGGTTGGGGCGGGGAAATTTGGGCAGACTCAGCGGGCAAAGACCGAGGCAGTCAGTTTCACTTTACCGTTCCCATTGTCCCCCGACCACCAGAACCCAAGCCATCAACAGCCAGAGGTAAACGCCGCTCACTTGACGGACGCAACTCCCAGGTGAGAAATCAGTCGGACACAGACAAAGGACTGCGGACAAAGAGAATTTAACTCAGATGCCGAAACCGTACAGCCAAAGCCAGCTTTTAACTGGCGCGACAAAGTTTTCCCGGAATGCCTAGCCACCATCCGGTAGATATCAAACAGCCACTGCGCTCCAATAGCAGAAACAACAGGCACAATTGTGGGGCGACAACCCTCATTCTAGATGTGCCGTGCGATCGGTAGATTAGCCAGAGTACAAAACTCTCATTGCTGACACCGGCGAATTCCATCCTTTTTTGTACGGTCTTCTATCAAAGTCTTACCTATGGCTCAAACTCTTTTCGTCAATCCAGCAACCGGCAGTGATAGCGCCACTGGTAGTCAGTCAGCTCCCTTCAAAACGCTTACAAATGCCCTCAGGCAAGCCCAATCGGATACCACGATTCAACTAGCGGCTGGAAATTACAATACGGCAAACGGTGAAGTCTTTCCCCTACAAGTGCCATCTGGGGTCAAGGTTGTTGGGAATGAAGGGAATAAAGGTAGCGGCATTGTCATTGAAGGTAGCGGACAGTACAGCAGCCCCAAAGAGGCCCTTCAAAATGTAACAATCTTACTTGGCAATAATGCCGAACTCCGAGGGGTGACGGCGACAAATCTCGCCAGTCGAGGTACTGCTGTCTGGATTGAATCGACTAACCCCACGGTTGCCAGTTGTACTTTTACCAAGTGTAAGCGCGAGGGAGTCTTTGCTACGGGCAACGCCAACCCAGTCATCGTCAATAATACGTGTATTGAAAATGATGGCAATGGCATCTCGATCGCACGGGATAGCTCAGGCGAAGTGCGAGGAAATATTTGTAAAAAGGCGGGTTCTGGCATCACCATTGACGGTAATGCAACGCCTAAGGTTGTCGATAACAAAATTTCGGAAAACCGGGATGGCATACTCGTCTCTGTTAACGCTCGACCCGTACTGCGGACTAATCTGATTGAAAAAAATACCGCATCAGGCATATCAGTAACTGGCAAAGCTGCCCCAGATTTGGGCAGTAGTGCCGACCCAGGCGGAAACATTTTGCGTAACAACGGTCAGTTCGACCTAGCCAATTTCACCAATCCGGCCATTGAACTCGTTTCAGTTGGCAATGAGTTGAGTGCCTCCAAAGTTAAGGGTCAGGTGAAGATTGATGGCAAATCTGCCGATGGTAAAGGCTCCGATCCTGGGAAAGGCTCGGATGATGGGAAAAATCCTGATGACGGGAAAAATCCCGATGATGGAAAAGACCCCGGTGGTGACAAAGACCCGAATTCATTAAGTGACATTAAAGGGCACTGGGCAGAAACTTTTATTCAGGGATTATTTGATCAGGGACTAATCAATGGCTTCAGCGATGGTACATTTAAGCCCGATGCGAAGATCACTCGCGCTCAATATGCTGCCTTACTAGTCAAAGCCTTCAACCCAACACCGAAACGGAATTCCCTACCCTTCACCGATATCCCTGCCGATTTTTGGGCGAAGGATGTAATCCAACAAGCTTATCGCGCCCAATTCCTGTCAGGTTTCCCAAACAATGCCTTCCATCCGAATGAAAATGTACAGCGCGTGCAAGTGCTTGTTTCACTGGTGAGTGGCTTAGGCTTAGGCTCATCAGAACTCGGTGTCTTAAGGGCTTACAATGACCTCAATGAAATTCCTGACTACGCCAAAGATAAAGTAGCGACGGCAACGAAAAAGCAGGTTGTGGTTAATTTCCCGCAGCTAAAGCAACTCAAACCGAATCAAGATGCTACTCGTGCTGAAGTAGCCGCAATGGTCTATCAGGCGTTGGTAGACGGCAAGCAGGTGAGTGCGATCGCCTCTCCCTATATCGTCAGTTCCAATGCAGGCGGCGACACACCTCCTCCTCTTGCTTTCAAAGACATTGAGGGTCATTGGGCGGCTGATTTTATTAGCGCTTTGGCGAAGCAGGGTCTAATCACTGGCTTTAGCGATGGTACATTTAAGCCTGATGAGCAGATGACTCGCGCTCAGTATGCTGCCTTGTTAGTCAAAGCCTTCAACCCTACAGCCAAGCGAGATGCTACCCAATTTAGCGATATTGCCACTGATTTTTGGGCAAAGGACGTGATTCAACAAGCCTACCGCAGTCAATTCTTGACAGGCTTCCCGAACAATACCTTCCAACCGAATGACAATGTCGATCGCGTGCAAGTGATTGTTTCCCTGATTAGTGGATTGGGTTTAGGTTCGTCGGATACTAGTGTTTTGAGTACCTACGATGACCGCAATGAGATTCCTGACTATGCCCAAGATGAAGTCGCGACGGCGACGAAAAAGGAGATTGTTGTTAATTACCCGAAGCTGAAGCAACTCAACCCAAACCAAGATGCCACTCGTGCTGAAGTAGTGGCGATGGTCTATCAAGCGTTGGTGGATGCCAAGCAGGTGAGTGCGATTAATTCTGCTTATATTGTTTCTGCTTAAGAAACAAGGGAATAGGGATGAGAGGAAAGAGAAAGTTGCATAGGCTATCTTATCTTTCCTCTTAACTTGGCTGTTGGTATTTCCAAGCTCGCCACAAGAGGGCGATCGCCACAATAAACGTGGGTGTCAGTACAGCAATCAGCGTATTAACCGACGTGGCAGCGATCAATAAGCTAGAACCACCGTACTTGATCGAAACTGAAATCGCGGCGGAGAGGATTAAGACTTTCAGAATGAAATTCGTTTGACTAGCCATAAAACTTACATTCTAGTAAGGACATCCCGCCGATGGTGATGCGATCGCCAACAGCGAGGAGTTCCGGAGTAAACCGTTGAGGTGCTGAAGTCATCTCTCATGCAAATTTGATTGCTATAACATCATGAAGCTACAAGACGTTCTCGCAAAAAAGCTGAAATATGGGGTGCAAAAGATTGCCTCTGACAAAGAACTAGCCACTCAAATTCAGACTCTGCTAATTATGTTGCAACTTTTAGACCCACCTGCCGATGGCAAGTTTGGTCCCATTTCAGTTGCCGCATTCAAGGAATTTCAAACCCTAACTAAGTGTAATGAGCCAGAATACCTCGGCCCTGTAACTGCCGAAAAACTAATTGAAACAAAGCTCAAGGATTTACCAACCCCTGAATTAAAGTTGGGTAACGACTTGGCGAGTCGTATCGTCAAGCACATGAAAGATAAAGGTTACCAGATTTCTCAGGGAATTAGGCACTACAACATTGTCTACGTTGAGGGAATGGACGCTGGCGGCTCTATCAACGAGGATAGCCCCAACTATTTTAACGATCGCCGCATGGTCATCCAAATTCTTGATGGCGTTCCGGCGATCATCGGCAACTGGGAAGCTACGACCGAACCGGGATACCACTACACCGAGAACCCGATGAACCCCTCCGGAGCCGCCCGCATCAAGTTTGGTCAATATAAAGCTTGGAGGGTTGGTATCCATTATGGTGGCGGCGCTGAACCCCACGAAGCCCTCGTTCAGGACGGCTCCATTACTCTTCATCGGGACTTCAACCAAGATTATCAGCGTATAGGTGACAAAACGGAAACTGGGCTTTTTGACATCAATCAGCACTGGGGCTTCGACTTGCCTTATAACGACATCTACTATGCCAGTGCTGGTTGCTTAGTCGGGCGTTTGCGTGAGGGACATCGGGAGTTTATGAGGCTGATTAAACAAGACCGACGTTACCAGCTCAATAAAGATTACCTCTTCTACACGACGGTTATTTACGGACAGGATTTGCTGAGTGGGTCATCCGGTTCGGTGCAACTCTTAAAAGAAGGTTCTAGTGGCCCGCTTGTCAAGCAACTTCAGCAACGGTTGAAAGATAAAGGGTTTAACCCGGGAAATCTAGATGGTGTCTTTGGTTTAGGGACGAAAGCGGCTCTTAGAGCCTTTCAGAAGGCAAATGGCTTGGAGGCAGATGGGATTGTTGGTCAAAAAACTTGGAAGGCTCTGGGTTTGAGCTGAAGCCATTTTTGGTCATTAGTCATTAGTCATGGGTCAAGGACTTAGGGCGAATGGCTAATGACTCTTGACCGATAATAAGAATATTTGACTAGGCTGGAGAAAGTAATACAGGCAAAAGTTACCTAACTTTGAGCCTTCATTCTGACTTCCTAATCGAAATGAAAGACCTTGACCCACTAGAAAATTCAGATCTAAAACGCTTGCAACTTTTTATCTATCTTGTTCCAGTCCTCGGATTTTTTCCGGCACTTTGGACGCTGTACCGCCGTCAGGGGTCACGGGAACAACAAGCCGTAAGTCGCTTGTCAGTTACTTTAGCTTTCAGTTGGCTGCTGGGCTACATTTTATTATCAGCTGGGGTGCAGGTCTCGGAGTTCTGGACATTGCGCTTATTATTTATGAATACTTTGCTGACCTCTGGTTACTTCTTAGTCTGTATTGGCTTGATGGTGCGTTTGTGGCAACGCAAGTCACCACGTCTACCTGGGATTAGCCGTGTGGCTGAGGGAACTGTACGCAAGCATTTATCCTAGTTAGACATTTATGCATTTTCGTCTTGCTGTTCAACAGTAAGGCAGTATGCGATAGTGTTAGCTGGTCGTGATAGTGTAGCGTTCTAGCTAGCACCGACGCTCTACGTCGCTACCGCTTCATTAACGACGTAAAGGGCTGCTAAACTCTAGCCAGTACTGGTCTAGAACAAGCAGCAAACTGTCATGGAAACTGCTATGAGTGTTTTTGTTAAAGACTTCATATCAGAGCAGGCTCCAGGTTAACTATTAGTGCATCAGTTAAGTTATCTTTAGAAATTTCCATCCTTTTGCACGTGTGTGAGGAAGCTAAGTGCCAGTTCGAAAAACTTATGATAAACCCCGGCAGGGGCAGAAAACTACTAAACCCGTTCGGAAAAAGTCGATCAAGGTAAAGCAGGGGCGTTGGCTCTGGCTTTGGTTAGGCTTTACTGGTGTCGCAATGTTGTCCGCAACGGCGGGTGCGATGCTTGCGGTATCCCTTTCCAGTACGCCTTTAAGTAAACTTTCGACTCAGGATGCGATTTTTAATAAGGGTGGAAGCTTTTCCCGCAGCAGTATGCGACTGCCCGAACTGACTCGACCTGTCAATATCTTAGTTCTAGGATGCAAAGTTCTGGCGTCTGACATACCTGAACTTAAGGGAAAAGAGCCTGATTACCAGGAAGTCAATTCTTTTGACGGCCCTACCGATACAATGCTGCTGTTGCGGTTTGACCCGGAAGCAGAGAAGTTAAAGGTTCTCTCGATTCCTCGCGATACTCAAACTTATATTGAAGGGTACGGTCAGACAAAAATCAATGCTGCCAACGCTTATGGGGGACCCGCCCTATCAGCCAAGGCAACGAGCGAACTCGTTGGGGGTGTTGGCATCGACCGTTACATTCGGGTGAACGTTCAGGGGGTTCAGAGCCTGGTAGATGCCTTAGGGGGCGTGACGGTGTACGTGCCCCAAGACATGAAATATAAAGACGACTCTCAGCACCTCTACATCAACCTGAAGCAAGGCAAACAGCACCTGAATGGGGAAAAAGCGTTGCAATTTATGCGGTTCCGCTACGACAAGTATGGTGATATCGGTCGGGTTCAGCGGCAGCAAATCCTGATGAGGGCACTGATAGAACAGGCGCTAAATCCTGCTACTGTAGCGCGATTACCCAAGATTCTTGAAGTAATTCAGTCCCATATCGACACCAACTTAAGTGTAGAAGAGTTAGTGGCTCTAGTGGGTTTTGGCGCTCAGACTGATCGCTCCAAGGTACAAATGCTGATGGTACCCGGTCAGTTTAACGGGACTGGGCAGCGGGAGATTAGCTACTGGTTGCCCGATCGCCGCCGCCTCCAACAGATGGTAGCTCAACACTTTAACCAAGGCGATAGCGATCGCACAACGATTGACCCAGGCTACGTGCACGTAGCCATTCAAGATAGCACGGGCAAGCCAGAAGCTGTTCAAGCGATGGTCAACACGCTCAAAAAGGCAGGCTACCAAAATATCTCTGTTGACGATGCCTGGAGGGAACCTTTACGGCTCACTCGTATTGTCGCCCAACAAGGGGACGACAGCCCTGCCAATGCTGTTCGTAAGTCTTTAGGATTTGGGGACGTGCGTGTTGATAGTACCGGCAGTCTCACCTCAGATGTCACAATTCAATTGGGTCAGGACTGGCTGCAAAAACAAACGTCTTCTGATAAACGGTTCTTCAGTTTTTAAGGGAAATGCCTTGATTGCTGAAGGAACTTCCTGAGTAAAGCTGCATTACGCTAGTCAGGGGGAGGCGGGATTGGACTCCTAAGGTGAGTGGGGAGGTATGTCCCCGATTGAGATGATCGGCGGCAGCACAGCCGATCATGGCGGCATTGTCTGTACAGTACTTGAGGGGAGGGAAAAGTACCCGCAAATTGTAATGGGCGGCAGCAGCTTGTAGGTGCTGTCTTAATCCGCTATTGGCAGCAACACCACCGCCAATGGCAATCGTGTTAAGACCATAATCGAGGGCGCAGGCGATCGCACGTTTGGTCAGCGATCGCGCTACAGTTTCCTGGAAACTTGCCGCGATATCCTTCACGGGTAGCTCAGAGGTCTCCTGCTCCAGCTTTTGCACCAACCGCAATACAGCAGTCTTCAAGCCACTAAAACTAGAGTCATAGGGATGATACCCACCACTGGGAACAGAAACCTTGCCCTCTGGTAAAGGAAAAGCTTGAGGATTACCCTCTCGCGCGAGCTTGTCAATGACGGGACCCCCTGGATAGCCTAACTTCAACAACCGCGCCACCTTATCAAAGGCTTCACCCGCCGCGTCATCACGGGTTTCGCCTAGGCTTTCGTAGTAACCGCAGTCTTTGACATAAATTAAGCTAGTGTGCCCGCCAGACACTAGCAGACACAAGAAGGGCGGTTCTAATTCTGGTTCACTCAAATAAGTAGCGTAAATGTGACCTTCCAGATGATGAACGCCCAGAAACGGCTTTTGGTGGACAACCGCCAGGGTTTTAGCTGCCGTTAAACCAACTAATAGCGCCCCCACTAAACCAGGGGCACAAGTCGCGGCAATCCCGTCAATTGCCCCCCAGTCGAGTTGAGCCTCAACGAAGGCTTGTGCGATCGCTTGATTAATCGTTTCTACATGAGAGCGCGACGCCACTTCTGGCACCACACCGCCATACTGCTGATGAACTGGAATTTGAGAGGCAACAATACTACTACAACAAGTGCGATTTTTAACAATCGCCACGGCTGTTTCATCACAACTTGTTTCTATTGCTAATACGCAAGCCATTTGCCAATGATATTGATAATAAAGGCTACTTTTAGTTGATTAAACTTTACTAGGTTAACTCGTCAGAGTAAGATTGCTTGGGTGTACGAATAGTTACATCTTTATTATGTACACAAAACTTTTTGTTTCGTAACAAAAGGAAAGATTTCATGAGACGATTGTTAGCTCTGATTTTTGCCGTTACTCTGTGGTTTGGCTGTGTAGCTCCAGCTTCTGCGGACGTAGCTGGACTCGTGCCTTGCAAGGAATCGAAGGCATTTCAGCAACGAGCTGCTGATGCCAAAAATACTGTTGGCGACCCCAATTCAGGCAAAGACCGCTTTGAGCGTTATTCTAACTACCTTTGCGGACCAGAGGGTTTACCTCACTTAGTCGCGGATGGTAGCCTCAGTCATTTGGATGAGTTTACAATTCCCGGTCTAATATTTCTTTATATCGCCGGTTGGATTGGTTGGGTTGGTCGGGCTTATCTGAATTCTGTCAAAAAAGACCCTAACCCAGAAATGAGAGAAATCATGATTGATGTGCCCCGTGCGCTCCCGATCATGTTAAGTGGCTTCACTTGGCCTTTAGCCGCCATCGGAGAATTACTTTCCGGTAAATTAGTTGCCAAGGAAGAAGAAATTCCAGTTTCACCGCGTTAGTCATCTTTAACTTATTTACTGTTTTGGGAGGATAGTTCATGGCAAAACAAAATGATTTCTTTTCGTGGCTTTCTCTAGCCCCAGTTCTGCTCTTTCTCTTTCTATCAGCTCATGCGGTACTATTGATCGCGATTAATGCCGCTTATCCAGACGCACTAAGTTGGCCTTTCTAAAGTCTGGAGGAGCTGTTGAGGAACATCATTCTTTGAAAGTTTCCAGATAAGTTATTACAAATAAACCTGCGATCGCTTCTGGGTTATCGCGGGTTTATTTGTTCTACAACTATCCCAAAAAAGTGAGTCGGTAAATATTTAGAGAAATCAATCCTAATCATTGGGAAGGCGATCGCGATCGCCTTTATGCTGAGATAATAAATTGCGGATAAGGGGAGACTAAAAAATTCATGGGACATCTGGCACTGCTGAGCGTGTCTGACAAGACAGGGCTAATCGACTTTGCCCGTCAGTTAGTTGAGGAATTTGAGTTCGATTTAATCAGCAGTGGTGGAACGGCAAAAGCACTGCAAGCCGCAGGGTTGCCAGTCACAAAAGTTTCTGATTACACCGGATTCCCTGAGATTTTGGGCGGGAGAGTCAAAACACTGCATCCCCGGATTCATGGCGGCATCTTAGCGCGTCGGGACGTAGCGCAGGACGTAGCAGAGATGGAGGCGAATCAGATTCGCCCGATTGATTTGGTTGTCGTGAATCTTTATCCCTTTGAACAGACGATTGCTCAACCGGGAGTTCAGTTGGCTGAAGCAATTGAGCAAATCGACATCGGAGGTCCGGCAATGCTGCGGGCGTCGGCAAAGAACTACGCCCATCTGACAGTTCTGTGTAACCCAAACCAATACCAAGGGTATTTGCAGGAGTTGCGCCAGCATAAGAATGAGCCATCGATTGAATTCCGTCAAGCTTGCGCGGTACAGGCATTTTCCCATACGGCAACTTATGATCGCGCGATCGCATCCTACCTCACTGCTCAAAATCCTGTAGAAGAGACGCAGGCATCGCCCCTACCCGAACAATTCACCCTTTCCGGACAACAACTGCAATCCTTACGCTACGGCGAAAATCCCCATCAACCTGCGTCTTGGTATCAAACGGGAACAGTTGCCAGTGGTTGGGCAGCAGCAACCAAACTCCAGGGTAAAGAACTTAGTTACAACAACCTAGTGGATTTAGAAGCAGCGCGGCGGATTATCACTGAATTTCCCGATACCCCAGCAGCAGCAATTCTCAAACATACAAATCCCTGTGGTGTTGCTGTCGGAACAACACTTTCACAAGCCTACGAAAAAGCCTTCAATGCTGACTCAGTCTCTGCCTTTGGTGGGATTGTGGCGTTGAATCAATCCATTGATGCGGCGACAGCAACGGCATTAACCCAAACATTTTTGGAATGTGTCGTGGCACCCGCCTGCGAACCCGATGCCCAGGAAATTTTGGGTGCTAAGTCTAAGGTACGAGTTCTACTTTTGCCCGACTTGAAGACTGGTCCTCAGGAAACGGTTAAAGTTATTGCAGGTGGTTTTTTAGTGCAATCTGCCGACGATGCGGTTGCCTCACCCGATAAGTGGCAAGTAGTTACGGAACGGCAACCGACAGATGACCAACTAGAAGAACTTTTGTTTGCCTGGAAGGTCTGCAAACACGTAAAATCAAATGCTATTGTCATAACGCGCGATCGCACCACATTAGGTGTTGGTGCGGGTCAAATGAATCGCGTGGGTTCTGTCAAAATTGCTTTAGAACAAGCTGGGGAAAAATCCCAAGGTGCAACGCTTGCCAGCGATGGCTTCTTCCCCTTTGATGACTCAGTACGGACGGCCGCCGCCGCTGGAATTGTTGTGATTGTTCAACCGGGTGGTAGCCTGCGCGACAAAGATTCAATCCAAGCCGCTAATGAACTGGGTTTAGTTATGGTCTTCACGGGCATCCGTCACTTTTTGCATTAAGAGAAAGTACCCTATGGTTTGGGCATTGCTCATCATTCCTTTCGCGATCGCATTATTAATTGGATATGCGCTCAGTAGATCGATGCTCGGTCAAGAAGCTGCTTTGAGAAATCTGCTGGATAGCAGTTTACTCTTCGTACTAACATTTGCTCTCGTTTTTGGGTTGTTTTTTCTCCCCCAACCTTGGAGAGATTATGCTTTGTCAGGATTATTTATCGCTTGTGCAGTAATGCCCTGGCTAGTGATTCTGACTTGGCCTAAACGCAAGAAACGGGCTGGTTATCTCCTCTGGAATTTAGGGTGGCCCTCAACGCACAAGTATATGTTGGTTGCCAGTGCAATTTTTGTAATTAATGCACTTGTCCAAACTATTCTGTTTATCAACTTAGCGGACAGAGGCTTTTCTGGAAGTGATAGTACTCTCGAATATTACTTATCTCAAGTAATTTTGTACTGGTCGCTGGCAATTTGTTTTTTGTGGACGGGATTTAGCAAATTAGAACTCCGTGAAAACGGTATTTACTTCAAATTTGGGTTGATTAGGTGGGAGCAAATCGCGGCTTATAAATGGGAAGGAGAGAAAGGTAATACTCTTACTATTTGGTTGAAACAACCTTTACCCTTCTTCTCAACAAAGAGTTGGTCGATTCCGATGGGTCTTAAAAATCCAGTTGAGCGCATCATCGCTCAGAATATGTCAGGTAAGGTAGGAAGCACCAAAAAATTTACCTATTAGGCAGAGCATTATTAGCGATCGCATTGTCTGTAAGCAAGAGATATGAGGCGAAATGCGATCGCTATATTGACGACAGCATCAAGCAATTATCTTATATTGATTTCCCTATAGCAACCTATGTTAACACAATCTACTCCCTCCACTATTGTTAGCAATCAACGTGAATTTTTCAACACCTATCAGTCCCAAGATGTCTCGTTTAGAATCGAACAACTTAAGTGTCTAAGACAAGCAATTGTAGATAGCCAAGGTGCTATTAAAAATGCATTATATGCAGATCTAAATAAACCAGAGCTTGAGTGCTATGCCACAGAAATAGGAATTTGCTTAGAAGAAATCAAGTATACCCTTAAACATATTAAATCCTGGACAAAACCGAAAAAAATTGCCACCCCTCTGACTCATTTGCCAGCTTCATCCAAAGTCTATGCCGAACCTTTGGGCGTTGTTCTAATTATTGGAGCGTGGAACTACCCATTTCAGTTAGTCATCTTGCCTTTGATCGGCGCGATCGCAGCCGGAAATTGTACCGTTCTTAAACCTTCAGAAATTGCTGCCAATACGTCTCATCTGTTAGCAGAGATTATCCCTAAATACTTTGACCCGTCTTTTATGGCTGTGGTAGAAGGGGGAAAAGAAGTCACGCAACAGCTACTAGAAGAAAAATTTGACCATATCTTTTTTACTGGCAGTACTCAAGTCGGAAAAATTGTTATGAGTGCGGCTGCCAAACACCTGACGCCAGTAACCCTGGAACTAGGTGGTAAAAGTCCTTGCATTGTTGATGCAGATACTCACTTGGACTACACAGCAAGAAGAATCGTTTGGGGTAAGTTCATCAATGCTGGTCAAACTTGTGTAGCTCCCGATTATCTTTTGGTCGATAGGAAGATTAAGAAAGATTTGTTGGAGCGCATCAAACAATCTATTCGAGACTTTTATGGGGATACACCAGAAACAAGTCCTGATTATGCCCGAATTATTAGCCAAAATCATTTTCATCGTCTATGCGAACTGCTAAACGTTGGGGAAATTATTATTGGCGGCGATACAAATCCAATTGACCGTTACATTGCCCCTACAGTAATTGATGGGGTGACTCTGGACGATCGGGTGGTGCAAGAGGAAATCTTTGGACCCATTTTGCCAGTTATTGAATACACCAACCTGAACGAAGCGATCGCATTAGTTAACGCCAAACCCAAACCCCTCGCCCTCTACTTCTTCTCCAACAACAAGCAACATCAAGAGCAGGTACTACAGCAAACCTCATCCGGCGGTGCTTGTATCAATGACACCATCATCCACATGGCATTCCCAGCTTTGCCGTTTGGTGGCGTTGGTGACAGTGGTATGGGTCGGTATCATGGTAAAACAAGTTTTGAAACCTTTTCCCATCAACGAAGCGTTCTCAATAAATCTTTCTTAGTTGATGTGAAGTTGAGATACGCTCCCTACAAAGGTAAGCTCAAGTTCCTAAAGTGGTTGATTGGCTAAATTAGCAAAGCCTCTCTTCTCACTGCGAACTGGAGACTTTAAGGCTAGACTCGAATAGCTCAACTATAACGGGACAAATTCATGAAACCGCAAAGAGAGACTCCTTGGTCTGTTGCTGTTTTTCGCCTGATAGGTTACGGCTTGTTGCTGTTAGCCTTATTTGACTTAATTGCAATTCTTCTACCGCTACGCTTGATGAATCCTCTTTGGCAATTTCAGACAATGGGAGCACTTGTTGAGCGAGTGGCTGTCCCGTTATTAGGGCTGGTACTGGTATTTTTCGGAGAAGAAAAATTTCGTACGCCTATTGAACAAAAACTATTAAAAATTTTACCCTGGTTATGTCTATTGGTTGGAGTGTTATTTTTCTTACTAATTCCCCTGGGAGTGGTTAACACCCTACAGGTTAAAGCAATTAACAGCACTCAATTGAATAATCAATACGATCAGCAGAAAGCCCAATTTGCCAGGGTTGAGAAGCAACTCAACCAAATAAAAGACCAACAGCTAGAAAACTTTATCAAAAGCCAAGGGCGCACGCTCGATGGTCAAACTCCACAGCAAGCAAAAGAGCAATTTTTAGCCAAAATCAACAGAGACAAACAGCAGGTACAGGCTCAGTTTGAGCAAGCCAAGGCAGAGCGCCGTATTACTCTGATCAAAAATTCTCTTAAATGGAACCTAGGAGCTTTGGTTGCGGGCATTCTATTTATTTATGTTTGGCATCTAACTCGCTGGGCGCTATAAACTAAGTCCTCTTGTCTAGGACTAAACGCTAAGGATAGTTGGATTTGAGTCCAGTAATCAGCCCGGAGTTTTAACTTCGGAGCCAAAGAAGACTTGGCACAGAGTACGCCCCAGTACTTTAAAAAATCCTTTTTGAGTTTTTGTATTTGGAGCTATTACGCAGACTTCGCGGGGGGACCAGAAGTGGTCGTCAAAATCGTAGTAGCTCATTGGTTGTCCTCTCTGAATATTACTTGTGGAGTGCATTCCTGGTTTTCTGCTCTCAGTCTCTAGGGCTAATGTTTGAGTAGGCGTTCGTGTAATGTCTAACTTGAAACTTGATGAATAGTGATAACAATGTCATTAAATTTTCCGATTACAAATTTTGGGGGAGAGTTGGCGGCTTTGGGAGCCGCATTTTTGTGGGCACTGTCTGCGGTAATTTACGCTCACCTGGGTCAAAAGATACCGCCGTTGCTACTAAATCTAAGTAAAGGCGTAATTGCGATCGCATTAATCGCCTTCACGCTCATTTTGCAAGGCGACTACTTCCCTACGGCTATAAATGCTATTACCTTGACAATCCTGTTACTGAGCGGTGTCGTTGGTATTGGCTTGGGTGACACCTTTTACTTCGAGGCATTGAATAACTTAGGAGCTAGACGAACATTGCTCGTGCAAGCGTTGGCTCCACCC
>JALYGX010000164.1 GCA_030776905.1 Cyanobacteriota bacterium
GTTGCAAACCGTTGCAAACTAATTCACCAACTTAAACATGGCTAAAATTTTCCAACGGATTTCTCAGGTGTTTTACGACCTCAAGCAGCAGAGAGTTCTGGCAATTCTCAACCTCTTACGACGGCAATGCAAAAGCTTCTTTGTTAATGTCACCGACGGCAATGCAAACTCACAAAGAATTTATTGGCGTCAGCCACAGCCCAAAAAGAACAAAAAAGGGATCGCTTTTCTTCCCAAGTTAAAACGCTTCCGACTATGGCATTTGATTAGCTCTGTCGTGGTATTCTTGCTAATCGTTTTGTCGCATTTTTCTAAAGATATGACAGGCGTGGCAGTCGCGGCGGCAACGATTCAACCTCCACTTTCCACCAGAGGCTCCCAGATTGTTGACTCCACAGGCACACCTGTCTTACTCAGGGGCGTCAACTGGTTTGGTTTTGAGACGGAGCTTCATGCTCCTCACGGCTTGAATATTAGAGATTACAAGGAGATGTTGGCACAGATCAAAAGTCTGGGATACAACATCATCCGCCTCCCCTACTCAGTTAATGCGCTGACTTCCTACAACGTTAGTGGGATTGACTTTAATATCGGTAGCAACAGAGACCTTCAGGGTAAAACCCCATTAGAGGTCATGGATTTGATCATTGCCGAAGCCAAACGGCAAGGTTTAATGATTTTGCTCGATAGCCATCGGCTCAATGACTACACTATCCCTGAACTTTGGTACGGTAACGGATTCACCGAAGCTGACTGGATTAGAGTTTGGACAGACTTAGCAGCGCGTTACAAAAACCAGTCCAATGTCATTGGAGCTGACTTGAAAAATGAACCTCACGGTCAAGCTAGCTGGGGAACTGGAAACCAAGCTACAGACTGGCGACTGGCGGCTGAACGAGCTGGCAATGCGATTCAAGCAGTCAATCCCAATTGGTTGATTGTGGTTGAAGGGGTACAGACGAATGTTCAAGGAGGTCAGCAGCTATTCCACTGGTGGGGAGGTAATTTAGAAGGCGTTAAAAACTACCCAGTACGCTTGAATGTCCCCAAGAAGCTAGTCTATTCACCTCATGAGTACGGCGCTGGGGTCTTCAATCAGCTTTGGTTCTCTGACCCCACTTTTCCAAACAATATGCTCAACCGCTGGGAAACGGGGTTTAACTATATTGCAACTCAGGGAATCGCTCCAGTTTTGATTGGAGAATTTGGTGGTCGTCAAGTAGACAATAGCTCTAAAGAGGGGATTTGGCAGCAAAAACTGGTCGATTTTATTGCCCAAAAGAATCTCAACTTCACGTATTGGAGTTGGAATCCTAACAGTGATGATACAGGTGGCATTCTGCAAGATGACTGGCGCACGGTCAACGCGGCGAAGCAACAACTACTCAACAAACTACTGCCTGTTCCTGGTGTGGCTGCAACTGCCACACCCACGCCGACACCGACACCAAGTCCAACTCCCACACCGACACCGACACCAAGTCCAACTCCCGCACCGACACCGACACCGAGTCCAACTCCCGCACCGACTCCTGCACCGAGTCCAACACCAACACCAACACCAACACCGACTCCTACTCCAGGAACTGCTCAACTGAAAGCAGAAGCGGTTATTCAGTCAGATTGGGATAAGGGCTTCTGTATGAATCTGCGCGTTACTAACCAGGGAACTGCGAGTACTAAAAACTGGCAGCTAACGTTTGAGATTAATCAGGCAACTATTACTAGTGTGTGGAGTGCGAATTTCCTTCCTCAAGGCACAAAGTACTCGGTAACTCCAGAATCTTGGGGACAAGTTATCCAGCCTCAGCAAACCTTTGTCGCAGGATATTGTGCCAATAAATCGGGGTCTAACTATAAGCCTACGCAAGTTTCAGTCACCGGTTCCTAAATTTAGTCGGAAGTTCCCCCGCATCGCGGGGGAACTTCTGCCTGAAACCATTACCAGATGAGACTTTCTTTCTGGGAAATTTTCGATTGGGTATCTTGGCACAAGTCTTTTTCTTAAAAAGAACGGGAATAGGGTTGCTCTAATGCGGTGGTTTAGGGATTTTTTGACAAATGGGACGCTTTTAAGCTATTGGGTTGCTCTTTGGGGTGAATTGACAGCCATATAAATATCAACTTTAGTCAAGCAGTTTTTGAAGAGTAGACCGAGGAAAGTACCAGTTGGCAAACTGTCTACACGAGAAACTGTTCCCCTTAAGAATTAAGCCAAACTTCCCCTCAAGTAACAGCCATTTAACAAAGTTGCACAGGGTTGCCCTTGAAGCGCTATTGAGTTTTTTACTGTTGAAGTATCAACAGTTGGCTTGCGTGTAATTGCGTAAAAACTCAAAAGAACCCTGACAAGTTTATAGAGGTGAGGAAGGAGCCGATTCCCCCGCCCTTATACAAAAGTTGGACGTAAAGCCAACCTGAACGCATACACCTCCCCTCGACACTAAGAACAGAAAGACTCTCAATAATAAAACCGGAGTTACCTATGTCTTCTCAACGTCTCGATTTACTGAAACCCCTACGCCACTGGCTTGACGGTATCGAGATTCATGACCCCAAGCAAGCTCGGTTTGTCTCCAAAATGATTCCGGCTCAATGTCCCTTTGAGCGCGATATTAAAATATTCGGTCGAACAGTAGCACATATTCCACCGCTATGTAAGCTGAATCCTCTCTACGACCAATTAGTCGGCTTACGCTTCCGCGCCCTTTGTTACCTAGTGGATGTCTGTGGTGAAGACATACAAGCTTACGCTTGAATAAGGACAAGTAGAGGAAAAGTACCCTTCATCAAGCTTTTGAGCTACTCGTCACCCCTAAAGGACTCAATCCGTCCAATTACCTCGACCTGGTCTTGTTCGTTTGCTCGCAGCACAACTGATTCCCCAGATTGGGGTACGATATCCGTCAGTGCCGTGATGTTGACTTGATGCGTGACCAGAATAATCGCACCAACGGTGTTGCGGTTAGCTGCAATGAACTCACGCACCTCGGTAGTTTGCCTTGCTATTGCAGAGCGATCGCGAAAGAATGAATTGAGGGGAGCAAAAGGTTCGACTGGACCCAAGTTCAGCAGCCGTGCTGTTTCCAAACAGCGGCACCATTGGCTGGATAAGACTCTAGAGACTTTGATACCGCGACGGCGAAACGCCTCGCCTATCCGCCTAGCCTGCGCCCGACCTTGAGCTGATAAGTTCCGCTGCGTGGAGCAATCCTCCAGCCGGAAGTTGGGCGGGTCACCTGTCCCCGGTGCTAAGGCATGGCGCATCATGACCACGTAGCCCGTGTCTCCTTGTTGAAGCAGAGACCAAGTGGCAGAAGAACTAGTAGCAACTGTTGGGCTGGGTGTAGTGACGGTCGGGGTGGGTGGCGCTAAACTCTGTGTAGGAGTTTGTTGGGTTTGTCGGGGTGGAGTGGTGGAACAGCCAGTAACAAGGAGCAGCAAGAAAACCACAATTACCCAGTAACGACCTTGACTCAACTTTTTCATGAAGGAAGCTTTTTGCATTCAATTGACTTCTGGCTGACTGTCTGAAAGGGAACTATGCCACACCAGCCAGCGGTGTAGCAGCATCATCAATAGGACCAGTGGCAACATCAGAATTGGAATAATTTCCAAACCAGCCCAGTTAGCAAGAAAGCCGACGCCTGTTGGGATGCTGGCTACTCCCAAACTAGCGACACTGCTGAGAAAGCCGATCGCCGCTGGTACCAAGGGCGCGGCTACCCGTTGTGGCACGAGCAACATTGTGGTGGGAAAAATGGTAGCGAGTGCGAATCCCAGTACAGGCAGGCTCAACACCTGATTGGGCAGTAACCACCAACTCAGTAATCCCACCGTCAGCAAGGTTAACGAGAAGTCAATCATGCGGACGGTTCCTAAACGTTTGATGACGTATCCCATTCCCATCCGTCCAATCGTCAGTCCCATCCAGTAGGCACTGATGCTGTAGCCTGCCACCATTTCCGGCGTTTTCCGGCTGATGGTCTGGACACTATACGCCCAGTTACCGATCACTACCTCAGTACCGGCATAAACCAGCAACAGCAGACCCGATACCAAGACAGCAGGTGTACGCAGGGCAGTACGGAGATTTGCCCTGGCGTCTCCGCCAGATACTGTTACCTGCTGGGTAAGGGGCTGGTAATCTGTCGCGATCGCCCAAACCATTCCCACAACTAGCAACCCGACAACGCCCGCAAACACGAGATAGACCATTCGCCAAGGCAGATGCATCCCCAATAGGGTTGTCGCGATCGCAGGACCGAGTAATGCCCCTGTGCCATAGAAACCGTGCAGCATTCCAATGAAGTGGGCGTGACGTGAATTGTTAACGATATAGGTGTTGATACCCGCATCAATCAAACCAATTCCCAGCCCCAGGGCTGTACCTGTCACAACCATCACGGCCCAAAGTGGGGCACTAGCGTAAATGATTAGGGCACCTGTTAAGAAAGTGGAGGCAAGCAGTAACATACGAGCCAACCCTATGTGATTGCTCAGCAGGCTGCTGGTAAAGGCAGCCACAAGATAGCCTGTTATCTGACTGAGAAACAGCAGTGTAACGGTTGCCGGAGTGAGATGGAAGGTTTGCATGATCGA
>JALYGX010000165.1 GCA_030776905.1 Cyanobacteriota bacterium
ACCTCGCCAATCCAGTATCTTTACCAAACTAATTTACTTGACCTACTCCCCACCCTGTACGGTCAAATCATAATGCCACAAGCAGTTGCTGATGAATTGGCGCAAGGTCAATCTCAAGACATTCCACTCCCCGATTCAGCTTCCCTTTCATGGCTCACCATCCGCTCGGTACAATCAGCACTTGTGCCCTTAGTGCCTGATCTTGGCGCAGGAGAGCGAGAGGTACTAACGCTAGCCTCAGAAACTGCGGACTCTCTAGTTCTGCTTGATGATGCTCTGGCTAGACGTTACGCTCGTCAGCTAGGTGTTGTTTTTACAGGAACATTGGGTGTAATTCTCAGAGCAAAGCAGGCTGGATACATAGAGGCAGTCGCACCAGTCCTCGATCAGCTTGATGCACTTCGCTTCCGACTTGACCCTGCTACCCGTGCTGCTGTGCTGAGACTTGCTGAAGAATCACCATGAGCTGTATTAGTTTGGAAAGTAAAGGCGATCGCACTTTGCATACGACTAGAAATGCGATCGCGCAATCTTAAAATATTCCCAATGCTATCCATAGCTCTCTAGCTCTAAGTTGCAACGGGGAATTCATCTCCAGCCGTTCCACCGTAGCGCGACCAATAGGTGTTTTGCCTTTTAGTAGGAAAGGTTCTTCTGTGGGGGCTGCAAAATGATCGTTCCAGATATCTATTCGAGGATTAAACAAGCGTACTTGCTGCTGACTAACTGGGTCAAAACCGTCCACACGATCCAATTTACGGAGATTGCAAACACGGCAGGCAAGCGCCCAGTTTTGTTCCACGTCTAAGCCGTTTTTAGAAAGGGGAATAATGTGATCTACCTCGAAAGCAATGTTAGATATAACTTCTGGGGCGTGGCAGTATTCGCACTGATATCTTGCTCGTTGTGCAACGAAGGGATGATTAGGGTTCACGATATTGAAACAAAATCAGTGAGACTACTTTTCATCCCGTTGAGTTTGCTTGAGAATTCTAACAGAACGCTCGATCATCGCCTTCAACTCAGCCTCTACCAACTCTTCCAATTCTTCCTGAACTTGAGGAGCAAGCGCCTCTCCAACAGCAACAGCCTCATGCAATCGATCCATCAGTTCCCGTAACCGTGCTTGCTGCTGTACTGTAAACAAGTCATCGGGAAGAAATCGCTGCACAATCACCACTGTACAACCGCTCTGTTCACCACCCTGTGCTGTTAATTCCTGCTCAATCCTATCCAGTGCTTGACCCGGTGTTGCGCCTGTAGCCTCTTGCTCACCACAGATGGCTCGATATACAGTTTCCTCTGTTCTTTCTTCTGAAACAATTTCAATGGTTGTCATACTGGCTCAGGATATGGAGAGGTTATGGTGAAAGATTCCACTGGTTCAGTAGGGTCTAAGGTCTAGCCTATCACTGTTCAAGAAAGAGGCGATCGCGCTTTGCACACAACTAGAAATGCGATGTGCTTGCGCACAAGCTGACGCTCGTTCCAGGCTAACGCCTCGCTAAGGTTTGACGCCTTTTTGGATAAGTTTGCAGAAAAGTCTATTTTCAGATAATTTGCAAATCTAAGACAAATCCCGGTAAGACATCTTCTCCTGATAATTTTTTCGGATTTTTCAACACCTCTACAGCTTTTCCTTGGCGATAAATTTCAACTAGGCGTGTTTTTAGATTAATTAACCAACCAAGTTTTACCGGGTTAGCCATATATTCTTTCATTTTCTCTTGTGTTTCTTTTAAACTATCAGTTGCTGACATTAACTCCAAAACAAAATCGGGAGCAATAGGAGGAAACTTCTCTTTTTGTTTTTGGGTGAGTGCATCCCATCGTTCTTGCTTAATCCAAGAAACATCGGGAGAGCGAGCGGCACCATTAGGAAAGTGGAAGCAGGTTGAAGAATCGAAGACTTCCCCCAGCCGAGTTTGTTGATTCCAAATAACAAAATCAGCGGTAAGTCCAGCATTGCGTTTTCCGGTTTCTCCTCCTGTAGGGGGCACGATGATGATTTCTCCTTTGGCGTTGCGTTCAAATTTTATCTCTGGATTGACTCGACAAAGATGATAAAACTGATCGTTCGTTAGTTTGACGATTGGGTTGAGATTGATAGTAATGGCTGTCATGGCGCGTTGAGAGCTGGGGGGATTGATGGAGTTATCCAGCATTTTAGGCGATCGCTTTTAGAGCCACTTGCAACTTATTCCACTCGCTCGGCTGTGATAAGAGAGAGTCGGTTCAGCGCAGATGTCCAGAGCCTAGTACAACGTGAAACAATTATGCGATCGCTTAACGAAGAGAACAGGGGGAGTGGGAGCTAGGGGATAAGGTTTTGACGCCAGAAAGCGTGGGGGTATTTTGAGAACCCAATTGACAAATTCCGAGTTTAAGCCACCTGTTTGTGAGAAAATAGTTTTAACTTTTCTTAATAACTTCAAAGTTTGATAAAAGTGAACTAGAAGTCGCTGGCGGATAAAGGGATGGCTATAGACTACCCAGATATAGATATTGCACCATTAATCGATCATGCACTGCTAAATCCAGATGCCACACCGGAGCAAGTGGAAAAGTGGTGTCAAGAGGCAGACCGCTTTCAATTTGCTGCCGTATGCGTATACCCCGTTTATGTAAAACAAGCCGCCGATCTTCTTTATGGCAAAGCCCCGAAAGTCTGTACAGTGATCGGGTTTCCCTCAGGTGCAACAACACCCGCTGCGAAGCTCTACGAAGCTCAAGAGGCAGTGGACAATGGAGCGACAGAACTTGATGTGGTTATCCACCTCGGTGGGTTGAAAGCCGGAAGAACCGAGGAAATTTATCACGAAGTTGCCCAAATCTGTGAACAAACAGGTCAAACCGTCAAAGTGATTCTGGAAACTGCCCTCCTGACAGATGCACAAAAACGACTGGCTGCGGAAATATGTATGGATGCAGGAGCGCAATTTCTGAAGACCAGCACGGGTTGGCATGGAGGTGCTACAGTGGCTGACGTTCGGCTCTTGAAAAAAGTAAGCCAGGGGCAAGCTGGCATTAAAGCTGCTGGGGGTATACGCACCATCGAGCAAGCCTTGGATTTAGTCGTGGCTGGAGCGACGCGGCTCGGAACATCTCGCGGTCCCGATTTAGTGCGACAGCGCGATACGCTGGAAAAGGGGAACAGGGGAAGGGAAATGGACAATGAGTAGCAGCCACCAATTCTCAATTCCCGTCGAGTGCGCTTCCTACGGGGGAAATGAATTCCCGCGTTTAACCTCAGCAAATTCCCTAGTCCCAATTCCCGATTTCTAATGAGTCGAACCTACAAAGCCACTGGAATCAACCTTAAAAGTATGCCGCTGGGTGAAGCGGATAAATTAGTCACAATTTTGACACCGGAGTTTGGTCTAATTCGGGCAGTGGCACCAGGGGCACGTAAACAAAACTCAAAATTGGGGGGCAGAAGTGGCTTGTTTGTGGTCAATGATCTCCTGCTGGCAAAAGGGCGATCGCTCGATAAAATCACCCAAGCAGAAACTCTAGAATCTTATCCAGGATTGAGTAAAGATTTAAGTAAGCTGGCTGCCAGTCAATACCTCGCAGAATTGGTTCTCTGCCATGCTCTGAGCGACCAACCCCAGGAGCAACTGTACGCACTGCTCAACGAACATCTACGGCGTTTGGAGCAGTTGCCCAACGCCTCTGGCGCTCAGTCAGCATCCTCTTCAGTACTAGCGCACTTATCCCACGGCGTATTTCACTTGCTGGCTTTGGCAGGCATTGCCCCTCAGGTTCAAATATGTTGTATCACCCAGCACTCCCTTATACCCGATTTTACTGACCCGGATTGGCGAGTTGGTTTTAGTGTTGAAGCAGGGGGTACGGTGAGTTTGACAGGAAGGGATTCTGCAATCCAGGCATTACCCCGTCCGGTTATTACGAAAGGAGGAACTCTTACTCAAGCAATTAGCCAGGACTACACTGATACCCAGACGCCCCCACCTCCACGGCTGAATTCTAAACTTGATGCCACTGAGTTGAGCGTGCTGCAACAGCTAGCGGAGGCCGATCTGCCTCAGCCAAACCGGGTTTCTGCCAGCCAAGCCGGAGATAAATCTCTCGTCGAGCCTGTACATACAGTTTGGGTAAAAGTAGAGCGAATTTTACGAGAGTATGCTCAGTATCACTTCGGACGGTCAATCCGCTCCGCCGCTTTAGTTGATGCTTTGTCTATTCCAAATTTCTGAGATCTATATAGGTATCAATCGTTTTAATTCCACTTAATTCCGGTTTAATTTATCACATAAAAAGCAAGAATGCGATTATCTGAATCTGAACGAGTAACAACACATATCCCTGACACAGAGTCTGACCCTATGGCGAAGCCAAGCTCCTCTGGAGCCGATCGGCCAGCGCAGAGCGAAGCCAACGCTTTCCCACCAGAAGCGGCTAATCCCCCTGTTGAGCCATTGAGGCTGGGGTTTGCGCCAGTTCTCAAAAACCGCAACTTCTTAGCCCTGTGGAGCGGTCAGGTCTTCTCCCAACTGGCAGACAAGGTTTATCTAGTCCTAATGATTGCCTTGATTGCCAGTCGCTTTCAAGACACGAATCAAACCATCAGCGGCTGGGTATCGGTACTGATGATTGCCTTCACCGTTCCGGCTGTGCTGTTTGGTTCGGTGGCGGGGGTTTTTGTAGACCGTTGGTCGAAAAAGGCTGTATTGGTATCGTCAAATCTACTACGCGGTCTTTTGGTTTTGTCCGTACCAGTTTTGCTATGGGCGACTCAAGGATGGAAACCCTTCTACAACTTACCCGTGGGCTTCTATGTCTTGTTGGGGATAACCTTCCTAGTCTCCACGCTAACTCAGTTTTTTGCCCCAGCCGAGCAGGCGGCGATTCCGCTAATCGTGCAGTCTCAAAACCTACTCTCGGCTAACTCGCTTTACACCACAACGATGATGGCGTCGTTGATTATTGGTTTTGCCGTGGGAGAGCCACTTTTAGCCCTGGCAGATACTCTGGTGCATCAGGTAGGAGGAGACTTTGGTAAAGAATTGGTAGTAGGTGGCTCTTATGCGATCGCCGGACTACTCCTGCTCCTGCTAAAAACAGGTGAAAATAGAAAGACTAGCGAGAGCGAACCTCCTCACGTCTGGGAAGACATCCGCGACGGCTTAAGCTATGTCAGGCATCATCGCCGCATCCGCAATGCCTTAATTCAACTAGTAATTTTGTTTTCCGTTTTTGCAGCTCTATCCGTGCTAGCCGTGCGTCTAGCGGAAACGCTCCCCGGACTGAAGGCTTCTCAGTTTGGCTTTTTGCTAGCAGCAGGTGGCGTGGGGATGGCTGGCGGGGCTGCCATTCTGGGACACCGAGATCACAGCTTATCTCATGCCAAGCTCAGTTTGTATGGTTCTACTGGCATGGCAGGAGCATTGGCGGGTTTAGCGATATTTACCCATAGCCTCTGGTTGACTTTAGCGATGACGACGCTTTTAGGCGGGTTTGGCGCAATGGTTGGCATTCCCATGCAAACCACCATCCAGGCAGAAACCCCACCCGAAATGCGAGGAAAAGTCTTCGGGCTACAAAATAATGCCATTAATATTGCCCTCAGCTTGCCCTTAGCTTTAGCGGGGTTTGCAGAAACTTTATTAGGGCTACGAGCTGTATTTTTTGGTTTGGCGGCAATTGCGATCGCGGGAGGCGTCTTAAACTGGTATATTTCCCGTACAGGATCATCTATGTCAACCAAACCTGACAAATAGAGACTCGATACTCAACCTGAATGCATATCGCTTGGCTCGGAAAAAAATCACCGTTTTGTGGCAATGTTACTTACGGCAGAGAAGTTACTAACTCACTGCTAGACCGGGGCTACGAGGTCAGTTTCCTCCATTTCGCCCAGGAAGAAGCCGACGACCCTACCTGGCCTGGTTGCCAGGAAGTGCCGTTGCCTTTTATTTACAAGTCTCAGGTTTACACAATTCCCGCACCCAAAGCGAGAAACGTTTTAACGCAATCGCTTAAGCAATTACGACCTGATCTAGTACACGCTTCCCTGACGTTGTCCTTTTTAGACTTCCTGCTACCGGAAATCTGTGAAGAACTCAACATCCCTTTAGTCGCCACCTTCCATCCGCCCTTTGATGGTAAGCGACGTAACCTAAAATCAGGGACGCAACTGTTTACCTATCAACTGTATGCGCCTTTTCTAGCGCATTACGACCGGGTAATCGTCTTTTCTCAAGTTCAGCGGAATTTCCTGGTGCGTTTAGGCGTCCCTGAAGAGAAGCTTGCTGTAATTCCCAATGGCGTTGATGTCCAGAAATATTCCCCTGGAACTTCCACTCTCAAGTCCCAATGGAATGCCGAACGGCTGTTTGTTTACCAAGGCAGAATTTCCACAGAGAAAAATGTAGAAGCGTTGCTGAAAGCTTGGAAGCAGTCTCATCTAGGGGACTCTTGCAAGCTGCTCATTGTTGGTAACGGCGCTTTATCAGCATCTTTGATGCCGTTCTACGGCGAAGAACACGGCATCATTTGGCTAGGATTTGTTGCAGATGAGCAGCGGCGCATTGAGATTCTACAAGCCGCTGATGTGTTTATTTTGCCTTCTTTATTGGAAGGATTGTCTTTATCTTTACTGGAAGCAATGGCTTGCGGCGTTGCCTGTGTTGCCACCGATGCTGGTGCTGATGGCGAAGTATTGGAGGATGGCGCTGGCGTCATTCTCAATACCCATCGCGTGCTGTCTCAGCTACGCACTCTCTTGCCTCAGTTTCGCGATCACCCAGACTGGATAACGATACTAGGACAAAAAGCAAGAACGAGGGTTCTGGAACGCTACACCCTCAGCGACAATATCACCCAGCTAGAAAAGCTTTATGCTGAGGTTCTACAGCTTCAGCGCCTACAGCTAAGTGGTCGTGCCCAAAGTGCTAGTTAATTAGCTTGATAATTCATTCATCATTTTACTAAATGCTTAATACAAATAAACTCTCGTTTTTGGGAATGGGGAATGCCCAATAGAAAAGCCCAATTCCCAATTCCCAATTAGCCTGAGGGTTTTATCTGTATCGCCAATAAAAGTCAAATGGTATTAATTGTTGATGATACCGTGTTCCTACACTGGGGTTTATCCATCCGAAAATCGCTGTAGGCTACCTTCTTTAATTTCTTTAAAGAGGCAACCCAGAAAAGGAAGGTCAGTCTCTACTTCTTAATCAAGAAATTTTGACTGACCATTTATCTCGTTCACAACCCGTAGATTTTCGAGGAAACTACGTTGACTAAAGAACTTAAAAACTGTTTAACTTTTCTACAGTTAACTCAACGTTGTGAGCAGTTTTGCCATTTTTGTGATGAGTATGGCCATTGGCATTGCGCGGCTGAATCACGCCATAGCCACCGTGATTTCGTTCGTAAATCACGTTAATCTCATTAGTCTTGACGTTCCGGAACATATAAAAGTCGTGATCGACTAGTTGCAACTGTTCTAAAGCTTCCTCAATGGTCATTGGCGGCATAGCGAAATACTTCATACGCAAGACTTCGCTAGGTAGTTCTGGAGTGCGATCGCCAATTAGATCGGATACCACTGGCACGTTATCGACAACAACTCCCGTCTTCGGCTGATCGTGGGTCTTTTTATGTTGCAGCTTCTCTTTATATTTTCGCAGTTGGCGCTGAATCTTATCAGAGACCAGATCGATACTGGCGTACAAGTCTTCGCTACCCTCTTGGGCACGAATTACTGTTCCGTTAGCATAAATCGTTACTTCAGCAGTCTGCTTAGAATTTATCCGAGGGTTGCGAGCCACAGATAGATGTACATCCACCTCGGTTGTCATATTCTGAAAGTGACTGACCGCCTTTTCAATTTTTTGATGTACATACTCACGGATCGCATCAGTGATTTCGATGTTTTTGCCCTGGATCACTAGCTTCATACTGACTACTCCATCATGTACTGTTTGAGTCGTAAAGAGCAGGGACTAGAAGAATTGCCGCTCTTGGAGAATACTTTCACGGTAGCACTTTGTATAAGAGTGAACATACCCGTTTGATTTCTCTTCAGATTCCTTTGCATTCTTTGACATTGGTCATTAATTGGTCGTCATTGGTCTTTAGCATATAAACGAAGAATTGGCGTACCAGAATTTCATTGGATTGGCTCAACTATATGGTTAGCTCAGAAATGCAGGTATATGGATTGTAGGGAGAGTAATTAGTGCAGCGTCAATGCTTGCTAGACAATCAAAAACTAGTGCCTTATTCCGTAGCTTGGGAACAGCAGCGATCGCTTGTAGCCGAACGGGTCAAAGACGGCACTCTCGATGATGTTCTCCTGTTATTAGAGCATCCCCCGGTGTACACTCTCGGTCATGGAGCAAGTCTGGAGTTTCTCAAGTTCGATCCATCCCAGGTAAACTTTGAGGTTCATCGCGTGGAACGTGGCGGTGAGGTGACGTACCACTGTCCGGGTCAATTAGTGGGCTACCCAATACTGAATCTGCGGCATTACCAGCAAGACTTGCATTGGTATCTGCGACAGTTGGAGGAGGTATTGATTCAGCTTTTGGTACTCTATGGGCTAAAAGGCGATCGCGTAGCTGGGATGACTGGTGTCTGGCTAGAGGGACGCAAAGTTGCAGCGATCGGCATTAAAGTATCGCGCTGGATTACGATGCACGGCTTTGCCTTAAATGTATGCCCTGACCTTACAGGGTTTGAGCGCATTGTACCCTGTGGCATTGCGGATAAACCCGTCGGTAGTCTCGCTCAGTTTCTCCCTGAGATTACTGTGGAGCAAGTGCGATCAGATGTCGCCATTACCTTCGCGGAGGTTTTTAACGTTCAGCTAATCACGAAGTAATCAAACTAACTGGAGATTAAAAATCAAAACTTTCTTGGCGAGGAGCGCTAACTCGCAAAAAATTATCTAAATCAGCATAAGTGCCAGCATAGGTGATTGTAGGGGACTCATAACCCTTTAGATGAACTGTATGTTGCTTGAAGCCAAGGTCTTGCTTGCCTAAATCTGAATCTGAAATGTATCGGTAAGTATCTTCTCCCAAAGCAATATCTAGACCAATTTGCTTAGTTGAAGATTCCAAACGAAAGGCCGCATTCACAGTATCGCCGATCGCGGTATAGTCCGGGCGATCGCCACTGCCAGTGTTACCCACCATTGCATAACCCGTATTCAGCCCTGTCCCAATTCGTAACGGAAAGGGTAGAGGATACTGCTTACTAAGAGCGGCGGTCATCCTATGCAGGTCATTTACGGCTTGTAAAATATTTATAGCTTCGTCATGGCTGACCCCTTGAGACCCATGAAACCAAATCGCCATGACCGCATCCCCAATGTATTTATCGACCCAACTACCAGACTTACGGATGATCTCTCCTGACTGACGGAACCAAGTGCCAATTACGGCGGAGAGGATTTTTTCATCAAGCTGGCGGGTCAAGACTGTGAAGTCGCGGATGTCTACAACCATGACCGACATTAGGCGGCGGACGTGCAAGGTTGAAGTCAGGGTTTCTTTTTCCGTAACCTGAGGAAAGTCACTGTTGTTCTTGGCGGATGGGCAATGAAATTCTAAATCGGTCTGCCCGAAGGTAAGGCGATCGCCGTTGCGCAAAGTCACTGGAATACTAACTCGACGCCCATTGACAAATGAACCATTACGGCTTCCCAAATCAATGAGATAAAAATCACCGGTTTCGGTACACTGCAACATGGCGTGGTTCCGGGAAATCCAGCGATCCGATAGGACAAAGTTGTTGTCATCACTACGACCCACAGTCCAGCAGTTGCTACCTACTAATGGCAGATAGCGATTACCGGTGTCGGTCGGGAGAAGTAAATAGGGAGTGGATCGCAGAGTCACCACAGGCACAGATGCAAAGAGGGGTTTATGACAATTGTTGATCTAGTAGATGCATTCTTGAGCCATTCTAGTGATTCCGGAGAGATAACCGCCAACTAGACCTAATGTGAGAATTGTTCACACTATACATTCATCTATGATTTAGGCCATAGAAGCTGCCACCCAAAACAGACTATCTACCAAAATTGTACTCAAGACTGCACCACTAAATGCCCACCAATATAACCGTCCTTTCCCTAATGACCAAATACCCACTACCAAAAGAGTACCAATCAAGACAATTGCCCAGCTAATTCCCCAGGGGGTTTGCACTTGGGCGATCGCATTTTGAAAAATTGGTGTCGCTAGGGCTGGGTCAACTTGCATTACCTGACGCCAGTGAGGAATTAGATCGGTGATATAGAAATATACATCTGTTAGTGCCGTACCGAATAGAGAACCCAGGTAAAACAAATTTCCCACCATTCCCCAACCCCGCCACAAACCCCATAGGGCAAACGGTAAACCAATGGCTTCGACTGGCAAGTGAATTAAGGGTTCCCAGCGCAGCCAGCCCCAATAAATTGACCCCGCCAACCAACTCCAGCTAAATCCCAGCAGCAAGTCGCCCCAAAGTTGCGTAGCCTCTCGCTTTAAAAGCACTAACCCCAGCCATACCCAACCCAGAGTCATTACTAAACTTAACAGTGGCAGTTGTCGTACTAAGGGTGCTTGGACGAACACAGGAACGGAAACGAGGAAAGCCGCCGCGCCAAACACTAACCAGGATTGGCTGTTACCAAGGCCAGGACCTTCATGAGAGAGAAAAATTTCGTCTGAATCGCTTGAGTAGCCAGAGGCTGCGGGAGAAAACCAAGTATTGTTAAACAAGATCTCGTTAATATTCTTTACTTATGTTTATATATCTCAAGATATCACAGGGATATCCCTAGGGGGGGGATATTAATAATCTTATTTTAGTTTTGGTTAGCTGACTAGTCCCTGTGGCATCAGCTTTCTTCCCATTCCCATATCTCTTCTGAAACACAAAGCGCTGAGTACTCAAAGGGGAAGTACTCAGCATTTAGCTTTCGTCTTATCACTCCTGTTCCAGTGGGTGACTTGCCCAGGAGCGGGAGTGTCAGTAATACTTGAGCGAGACCATTGGAACCGTTTACTGCAGTTGGAGTCAAAGAATGACGGTTAAGCTTTTGACACGATTAGGTGAGGGGAGATAAGAAAAGCATGGTCGGCTCACAACGTCAGTTATTCAAGCTCTTTGGCGGTGGTATATTACTTGCGTTCCTCGCCTACCCCTTAAAAGTTCTCGCCACCAACTCTTCACCCGAATTAACGTTGGCTGCCACAACCAATGTTGCCACACAGACATCCCAAATCAATATTGTTCAAGCTGTGGTGCTGGGTATGGTACAGGGGTTAACGGAGTTTCTACCAATTAGCAGTACTGCTCACTTAAAGGTTGTACCAATAGCACTAGGGTGGGGCGATCCGGGGGTGGCTTACACTGCCATTATTCAGTTGGGCAGCATTGCGGCAGTGCTTTGGTATTTCTGGGGAGATTTGGTTCAAATCACGGTGGGAGCTTTTAAAGCAATCCGGACTTCTGATTATCAATCTAATGACTTTCGCATGGCGCTGGGCATTGGGTTAGGAACCCTACCAATTCTCTTTTTCGGACTATTAATCAAGGTGTTCATTCCTGACTTTGACCGTTCACCCCTGCGAAGTTTAGCCGCGATCGCTGGTGCTTCAATTGTCATGTCGCTGTTATTGGGACTCGCTGAAAAAATTGGTCAACGCAAGCGAGAGTTTGATGCTTTAGGGGTTCAGGATGGCGTTTTGATGGGATTAGCTCAGGCAATGGCGTTAATCCCTGGTGTCTCTCGTTCTGGTTCCACCTTGACAGCAGGATTATTCATTGGTTTAGAGCGAGCCACAGCCGCCCGTTTTTCCTTTTTACTGGGTATTCCCGCGATTACCCTAGCCGGTTTAGTGGAATTAAAGGATGTTGTTAAAGAAGGGGTGGGCGGTGCTGAAATCGTTTCGCTAATTGTGGGAGTGATTTCATCGGCGGTATTTTCCTACTTATCGATCGCGTGGTTGTTGAACTTCCTGAAGACTAAGAGTACTTGGGTGTTCATCTGGTATCGCTTAGTGTTTGGGGTGGTAATTCTAGCGGCAATCTTTGCAGGAGGATTAGCCAATAACTAAGTAGTCAAAGCAACTCCAACTGAAAGATTCAGGAAATCCTAATAATCGCGATCGCACTTGGAGGGTTAACCTTGCAGGCTGGTATCTGGCTAGGATTAGTTATGGGCGTAGTTTTACCAATCGCCGCTAGCATTGGTTTTCAATCGTCATCAATCCCTTGAGCTATTGCACTCCCAGTCTGACCTATGAGTGAAACGTCTATTCGTCCTGCTTTAATTACTAAAGTTCTACCCAACTCTATTGCCGCTGAGGTTGGATTTGAGCCGGGAGATGCGATCGTAGCTATCAACGGTACACGCCCCCGCGACCTCATCGACTATCAGTTTTTGTGTGCCGATGAAGTGTTGGAACTAGAAGTCCTCGATGCCGCAGGTAAAACTCACTCATTAGAACTTGAGAAAGACTACGACGACGATTTAGGGTTGGAATTTGAAACAGCACTGTTTGATGGCTTGATTCAGTGCAATAACCGTTGCCCGTTTTGCTTCATTGACCAGCAGCCACCGGGTAAGCGGCAGAGTTTGTACCTCAAAGACGACGACTACCGCCTCAGCTTTCTCTATGGCTCCTACCTAACCCTAACCAACCTGACCCAAAAAGAGTGGGACAGGATAGAACAGATGCGACTATCCCCCCTCTATGTATCTGTCCATGCCACTGAACCAGATATTCGCAGGCGTTTGTTGAAAAATCAACGCGCTGGGCAGATTTTAGAGCAGTTAAAGTGGTTTCAGGAGCGGCGGTTGCAAATTCATGCTCAGGTTGTGGTTTGTCCTGGAATTAACGATGGTGTCCACTTGGAACGTACCTTGCTGGATTTGGCACAATTCCACAAGGGAGAGGTTCCAGCAGTTGCTTCCGCCGCTGTTGTCCCTGTGGGGTTAACGCGCTTTCGACCAACTGAAGATGAGTTAATGCCCGTAAGTCGCGAACAGGCAGCAGAAGTCATACACCAAGTCCACAAGCTTCAAGAGAAATTTCGTCATGAGTTGAAGTCTACTTTTGCTTGGCTAGCTGATGAGTGGTTTTTAATTGCAGGACAGGATTTGCCGCCGGAATCCCATTACGAAGATTACCCTCAAATTGGGAATGGGGTCGGTTCGATTCGCCAGTTCCTCAAACAATTTCAGGAGATTGCCTCTCGGAAACTGCCACCCAAAGTAGAGACACCCCGACGTTTTACCTGGGTAGTCGGCAATGCTGTGGAAAAAGCGTTTGAGCCTCTCGTGCAGCAGTTGAATGCAGTAGAGGGACTGGAAGTGAGGCTAGCGGCACTGCGTAGCGATTATTGGGGACAGGAGATTACTGTTACGGGTTTGCTTACCGGACAAGATTTACTTGGGGGATTGAAGGGTAAAGACTTGGGAGACGCGATAGTATTACCTTCCCTGATGCTGAAGCATGGGGATACCCGCTTTCTCGATGACATGACAGTTGAAGAACTTGCCCGTCAGTTGGGGCTTCCTATTTTACCTGTCAACGGCATTGAGGAATTAATTGATGCTTGTATTCAAACTACGACAGGCGACCAGAAGTTGCGACTACCTGAACAAAGCCTGCCTGCGCCTACTAAAAGCTTTCCAAATATAACTCTGTCTTCATAGACGAAAAGTGAATCTAATTGTACCTACTTGATGACATCTAAAATGAAACTGCGCATGAGAGCCAAACCTTCTGAGCTAACAATGTGCCCCATATCAAATTCTTGATACTTCACCGCTACTCCCAAAGCCGTTAGGCTATCTCTGGCACGTTGAGCTGCACCTAGAGAAACAACTTGGTCTTGTCTACCATGCACAATTAAGACGGGTGGGAAAGACTTTCCCGGAATTGGTTGTGCCTTAGAGTGCATATAGCCGCTAAGAGAGATTAAACCAGCGAACGGTAGAGTTAATCCTACATCCAGGGTCATTGCCCCACCTTGAGAAAATCCACTTAAAACCGTCCGTGATAGAGGGACGCCTGTGCTGCTCTCTAGAGACTTCAGCCAGTCTATTAGCTGCTGCCGACTCGTTGTTAAGCCCTGAGAGTCTTGGTTTTCCAAGTTGTACCACATCCTACCCGCAGGCATACGAGGATGGGGGTAAGGGGCATCGGGAAACAGGAACTGGTAGGTAGGTAGGTTCAGCACTGGTGCAAAAGGTGCTAAATCTTTGGCGTTGCTACCAAAGCCATGTAAGCACACAATTAATCCTGTTGGTGCTTGACCGTTGGCTGGGGGAACACTGATGAATTGTAAGGACAAGGATTTATCTCCGGAACCAGAATTCGTAGGCTGTTGGGTAGAAGCGGGTTCTTGTTTGCAAGCTTTCAACAACAGCGTTGTTGCGAGAGTGGCACAGCCTTGTAATAGAAGTTGACGCCGACCGAATTGTCTGTTTTTCAAGGCGCACTACTCCCTAAGGCAACGCAGCTACAACAATCATCATTGTGCTGGGGAGCGATCGCCTCGCCATCACCCAGAGTGCGTAAGTTATGTTTTTATCTTTCTTTAAATCTGTAATAAAGTTGTTAGGAAGCCCCTTTTCTCCTATCTAACTCATCGCTTTGAGATGTACCCGTTGACGTAAATCCTAAGGGGAATGCCAAAAAACCTTTCCTGCTCTAAAGTGCAATCATTCCTTCCACTAGGACGGTTATAGAAAAGCTGTCGCGTTGGTCGCCTACACAAGCAGACCCTACGTCCAGTGGTAACGCGATGCTTCATCGAGCTACTGCCCTTAGACATTACATATGCAGCCCGAACAGAAAGTTAACATCCTCCTAGTGGACGACCAGCCGAAAAATCTGCTGGCTTTGTCGGCAATCCTAGAGAGCCTAGGCGAGAATTTGGTAAGCGCGAATTCCGGTGTACAAGCCCTGAGATATCTGCTCCATCAGGATTTTGCCGTGATTCTGCTCGATGTCCAGATGCCACAGATGGATGGCTTTGAGACAGCCGCATTGATTCGACAACGAGAGCGCTCAAAACATACTCCAATTATTTTTGTCACAGCAATTAATCGCGATGACATCCACGTCGAGAAAGGTTATTCCTTGGGCGCAGTGGATTACCTTTTAAAGCCTTTTGTGCCGGAAATCTTGAAATCCAAGGTGGCGGTATTTGTTGACTTGTTCAAGAAGACACACTTACTCAAACAACAAACAACTCTCCTAGAAGCTGCTAACAAAAAACTGGAAGGTGAGATCCTACAGCGCCAGCAGGCGGAGGACGCCCTACAGCATGCCTATGACGAACTAGAAATCAAAGTTGAGCAACGAACAAGACAATTAGCTCAAGTTAATACATCACTGCAAGGTGAAATCAGCGAACGGCAATTGGCTCAAGAGGCGCTGTTTCGAGAAAAAGAATTGGCTCAAGTCACCTTGCAATCCATTGGGGATGCCGTGGTTACGACCAATGGAGTTGGCTTAATTGACTATCTCAATCCGGTAGCGGAAGCCCTCACGGGCTGGAGGAAGCAGGAGGTGCTAGGAAAGCCCCTCAGCGAGATGGCTAGGCTCGTCAACGAGACGACCCACGAGATGGTAGAAAGTCCCGTAGAAACAGCTTTACGTGAAGGTCAGATAGTTTCCCATAGCGAACCGACACTCCTCGTTACTAGTTCCGGTCGTGAAGTGGCTGTTGATAATTCCGCTGCACCCATTCGTGCCAGCAATGGTCAGATTATCGGTGCCGTCTTGGTGTTGCGGGATGTGACTCAGGAACGCAGCATCGAACGTCAATTATCCTGGCAAGCTAGTCACGATGCCCTGACTGGACTAGTCAACCGACGCGAATTTGAAAAGCGCTTAGAACAGACGGCAATCGCCGCTAGAACTTCATCCCAACAACACGCCTTGTGCTATCTGGATCTCGATCAGTTCAAAGTCGTCAATGATACTTGCGGTCACATCGCTGGGGACGAACTGTTGTGCCAAGTCACCAATCTATTTCAAAGCCAGATCCGTGCTTCCGATACGTTGGCACGTCTGGGCGGAGATGAATTTGGTCTATTGCTCAACCATTGCCCCTTAGAATCAGCCGTGCAGGTGGCTAATAAGCTGCGTGAGCAACTCCAGAAATTTCGCTATATGTGGCATGAAAAAACGTTCGCGATTGGTGTGAGTATTGGGGTAGTGGCTATCGATGCCAACACTCAAAGTGTGACTAGTATTTTAAGTGCGGCAGATGCGGCTTGCTATGCTGCCAAAAATAAAGGGCGTAATCGCGTGCATGTTTATCAAGCTGATGACCGGGAGTTGGCAATTCAACGGGGTCAGATGCAATGGATAGCGCGGCTGACACAAGCGCTTGAGGAGAATCGTTTCCGTCTTTATTACCAACCGATTGTCAAAAGCACTCAAACTTCGCCGTCGGAGGAAGAACACTATGAAATCCTGCTGCGCCTGGTTGATGAAACGGGAAACTTGGTAATGCCTGGGGCGTTTATTCCAGCGGCTGAACGCTACAATCTGATGCATAGGATCGACCGTTGGGTCATTCGCACGCTGTTTGCCAGTGTTGGAGAGCAATACCGGGAAAACGCGAATCCCAGTCAATTGCACCCTGGAGTGCGGGATTGCGTGTACGCTATCAATCTTTCGGGGGCAAGTCTCAACGACGAGCAGCTTATTGACTTTGTGCGCCAGCAGTTAACTTTGCACCAAATCCCGCCCCAGATGATTTGCTTTGAAATTACCGAAACGGTAGCGATCGCTAATCTTGCCCAAGCCGCCCAGTTCATGCGATCGCTCAAACAAATCGGCTGCCGCTTTGCCTTGGATGATTTCGGCAGTGGTATGTCCTCCTTTGCTTATTTGAAAAACCTGCCAGTGGATTATCTAAAAATTGATGGAGGATTTGTCAAGCAGATTGTAGATGAGCCAATCGATTTGGCAATGGTAGAAGCGATTAATCATATTGGACATGTGATGGGTATCCAAACCATTGCTGAGTTTGTTGAAAATCAAACCATTCTCGAAAAAATTACAGCAATTGGCGTGGATTATGCCCAGGGTTATAGCATTGCCCACCCCCGCCCTCTCACGTTCACCAACAGACTTCTTGCAGAAGTGGGGGAAAAGTAAAAGTAAAAGCCCACACCTATAAGGGACGCGCATGCGAGTTAGCGGGAAGTAGCGATCTCTCGGATTCAATCTGCACCCGAATCATCTTTCGCTGTCTTGGCGGGGATGCAAGTTAGGGAAAAGTCTTTGGTTCGAGACTGTATTGGTGAGCAAATCTTAGCAAAAAAGTATCGGTTAAACTATGCAGATACGGTAGATAAACCTAACTAGGTTAAGGGTTGTTGAGTAACCGAGGAGTTTGTGATCGCGAGATTCGACTCCGTATTAATCCAGTTGTGCTTTCATTCCTGTCACTATTAAAGCAGAAGAGCCTGTTTATCTACCTCTAGCAACTACTTCAGCATTCAATGACAGTACCCTTGCCCGACAATGAAGCACAGAGGATTGAAGCGCTTTTGCAGTATAAAATCCTCGATACCGCACAGGAACAAGCTTTTGACGATCTCACACGTTTAGCTGCCTATATTTGTGGTACCCCAATTTCTTTGATTAGCTTGATTGATAGCCAGCGGCAATGGTTTAAGTCAAAGGTGGGTTTGGATGTATCCCAAACACCTCGCGAACAAGCGTTCTGCGCCCATGCAATCTTAGAACCTGACGTTTTTATTGTTCCTGATACAACAAAAGACGAGAGGTTCGTAACAAATCCCCTAGTTACCTCTGACCCGAATATGCGGTTTTACGCTGGCGTGCCTCTGATCACACCAGAGAAGCAGGCGCTGGGAACTCTGTGTGTCATTGACCATGTCCCACGAAACCTCAGTCCGGAACAGCTAGAGGCTTTGCAAACATTAAGTCGTCAAGTACTCAAGCAGCTTGAACTCCGGCGTAATTTAGCCAATGTGACCCTTCAAGCCACCGAGCGAAAACAAACACAAAAGGAAAGAAAGCAATTCTTCCAGGGGATTGCCGGAGGGTTTGGTCTAGCGTCGGCAATTCTCATTATCATTGGCGCTGTCTCGTACCACAGTGTAACTAGCCTGATTCAGACAAATAGCCGTGTGGAGAAAACCCACGATAGACTTAACAAGCTGGAAGGATTACTTTCCCAGATCAAGGATGCTGAGACGGGACAACGTGGCTACATACTCACTGGAGAAGAGCGTTATTTGGAGCCGTATAAAACGGCAACTGCCAGTGTCAATCAAGAAATTAAGTATCTTAGAAAATTAACAGCCAATTATCCTAACCAACAGAGGCAACTCGACACCCTTGAGTCTGCGATTAAAAATAAACTTGCCGAACTCAAGGGAACGATTGATTTGCGGAAGTACCAGGGGCTTGAGGCAGCATTGCAGGTGGTGCGGACAGATCTGGGAAAGAAGCTCATGGATGATATTCGCTCTCGTGTCCGTGAGATGAAGAACCAAGAGAATGAGTTGTTGAAACAGCAGGTGGCACAGGCGGGAACGAGTACTCGCTACACGATACTTACACTCGCGATCGCGATCCTGCTGACTTTTGTGATTCTGTGTGGCATTTATGTCCTTATCTACCAGGAAATTACTGAGCGCCAGTGGACGGAGGAGGCACTCAAGAAAGAGCGCAACTTTATCTCCACTGTCATTGATACGTCGAGTGCTTTGGTAGTAGTTCTTGACCGGGAAGGGAAGATCGTCCGCTTTAATAGGGCCTGTGAGCAAACAACTGGTTATTCGTTTGATGAGGTGAGAGACAGGTATTTCTGGAACCTGTTTCTGATTCCCGAAGAAGTGGAGTCAGTTAAAGCTACCTTTGCCA